>NZ_JBSHCR010000005.1:0-46242 GCF_053615895.1 Isoptericola sp. NPDC055881 | reverse complement strand
CGGGGAACCCTTTTGGGGCCCGCCCCGGCCCCGCCCCCGTGGGTTGTTCTTTTCACCCACACGCCATGTTATGCTTTATAATCTCCCCACGCTCGTCGCGTGGACGCTCCGTCCTGTCGGTACGGCGTGAAACGGTGTGCCCATGACGACGACCCTCGCTCTGCTCCTCATCGTCGGCGCCCTCGTGGTCGGCACGCTGGTGGGCTGGCTGTGGCACGCCAACCGCGCAGCCCGCGCGGGGCGCTCGCACGAGATGGAGCGGCTGCGCGAGCACGGCGAGCTCGAGTCCGTGCGGCGGGACGCCGCCGAGCTGCGCAGCAGGCTCGGGCAGGCCGGCGACGAGGCGGAGCGCCGCCTGGCGGAGCAGCGCGAGCTGGCCGAGCGCGACCTGGACCGCGCTCGCGACGAGGCGGACCGGCGCGTGGCAGAGGCGCGTCAGCAGGCGGACCGCCTGCTGGCCCAGGTCCGGGAGGACCTCGAGCGGCAGCTCGCCGAGGCGAAGGGCGACCAGGAGGCGGCGGCGCAGCGGTTCCGCGCACTGGCCAACGACGCGCTGGCCGCCAACCAGAAGCAGTTCCTCGACCTCGCGGACGAGCGGCTGCAGCGCAGCACGCAGAAGAACGACGAGACCCTGGCCCAGCGCGAGCAGGCCTTCCGGGCGCTGGTCGACCCGCTCGGCAAGAGCCTCGAGAAGGTCCGCGAGGAGGTCGTCGCGGCGGAGAAGGCGCGCGCGGAGGGATCGTCCGCCCTGGGCGAGCACCTGCGGCAGCTCACGCTGGCCAACGCCGAGCTGCGGCAGGGCACCAGCGACCTGGTCACCGCGCTGCGCTCCTCGCAGACGCGGGGTGCCTGGGGCGAGCTCCAGCTCCAGCGGGTGGTCGAGGCCGCCGGGATGATGGAGCGCGTCGACTTCGACGTCCAGGTGCAGGCGACGAACGAGGACGGCGACGTGCTCCGGCCCGACATGGTGATCAACCTGGCGGGGGGCAAGAACGTCGTCGTCGACTCGAAGGTGGCGTTCCTCGGCTACCTGGAGGCCCAGCAGGCGTCCGACCCTGCGGTCCGCGAGCAGCGGATGGACGCCCACGTGCGCCACGTGCGCAAGCACGTCGACGACCTCGCGTCGAAGCGGTACTGGGACCTCTTCGACCACGCCCCGGAGTTCGTGGTGATGTTCGTGCCGGCCGAGGCCTTCCTCGCCGCCGCCCTGGAACGCGACCCGTCGCTCATGGAGGAGGCCGCGCGCAAGAACGTGCTCCTCGCGAGCCCGGCCACCATGCTCGCGCTGCTGCGGACGGTCGCGTTCGCGTGGCGGCAGCAGGCTCTCGCCGACAACGCGCAGGAGGTCCTCAAGGTCGGCAAGCAGCTGCACTCCCGGATCGTGACCATGACCGGCCACATCACCAAGATGGGACGCTCGCTCGAGAGCTCGACCAAGGCGTACAACTCGATGGTCGGGTCCCTGGAGCGCAACGTGCTCGTCTCGGCGCGCCGGATGGTCGAGCTCGACGTCGTCGACGGCAAGGACGAGATCGAGGAGGTCAGGGGCCTGCAGGAGGTGCCGCGGCCGATCACCCGGCCCGAGCTGCTCGCCGCCGCCGAGGGCGCCGTCGTCGCTCTGGGCGACCTGAGCGTCGAGGACGACCGGGCGTCGGTGGACTCGCTCGTGACGGCGGACCGGGACGCGCTCGAACGCGCCGGCCAGGAGGCCCAGGACGACTCCGCCGCCGGCTGAGCCCGCAGGGGCCGCCGCCGACGGCGCGCGTCAGGCGGGCTCGACGGGCAGCGCGGTGCGCGCGCCGCGGCGGGGCCGCTTCTCCTCCTGGCCCGCGGCCTTGAGGCCTCGTGCCAGCTCGCGCGGCAGGGAGAACATCAGGTCCTCCGTGGCGGTCCGCACCTCCTCGACGGCGCCGAAGCCGTGCGCGTCGAGGTGGGCGATGACGTCCTGGACGAGGATCTCCGGCACCGACGCTCCCGAGGTGACGCCCACCGTCGTCGCGCCGTCCAGCCAGGCGTCGTCGATCTCCGTCGCCCGGTCCACGCGGTACGCGGTGCGCGCACCCGCCTGCAGCGCGACCTCGACGAGACGCACCGAGTTCGACGAGTTCGCCGAGCCGACGACGATCACGACGTCGCACTCCGGGGCGAGCTTCTTCACCGCGACCTGCCGGTTCTGCGTGGCGTAGCAGATGTCGTCGCTCGGCGGGTCCTGCATCTCGGGGAAGCGGACGCGCAGCCGTCGCACGGTCTCCATGGTCTCGTCCACGGACAGCGTCGTCTGCGAGATCCAGACGACCTTGTGCGGGTCGCGGACCTCCACCTGGTCGACCTCGTCCGGGGAGTTCACGACCTGCACGTGGTCGGGCGCCTCGCCGGCCGTGCCCTCGACCTCCTCGTGCCCGGTGTGGCCGATGAGGAGGATGTCGTAGTCGTCGCCGGCGAAGCGCACGGCCTCCTTGTGCACCTTGGTGACCAGGGGGCAGGTGGCGTCGATGGTCTCCAGGCTGCGGGCCGCCGCGGCCTCGCGGACCGCAGGAGAGACGCCGTGCGCGGAGAACACCAGCCGCGCGCCCTCGGGCACCTCGTCCGTCTCGTTGACGAAGATCGCACCGCGCTCGCGCAGCGTCTCCACGACGTGCTTGTTGTGCACGATCTCCTTGCGGACGTACACCGGCGCACCGTAGGTCTCGAGCGCCTTCTCCACGGCCACCACCGCGCGGTCGACCCCCGCGCAGTAGCCGCGCGGCGCGGCCAGCAGCACGCGCTTGGTCGACGTCGGGAGGGTGGGGGCCGGAGCGGTCGCAGTCACGCGGCCAGTCTAGGTGGGCGCGTGTGGACGTCCTGTGACGGGGGTCTGACGTGCCCGTCAGGGGCGTGGGGCATGCTGGACGCCGTGTCGGACGTGTCCCAGCCGGAAACCCAGCCGCAGCCCCTGCCCGAGCTCGCCCGTGAGACGACGGCCGAGCGGCCCTGGCCGGTGCGCCTGCTGTCCGCGAAGATCCGGGACTACGTCGCGAAGATGTCGCTGGTGTGGGTCGAGGGCCAGGTCGTCGAGCACACCTACCGACCCCGGGCGGGCATGCAGTTCGTGACGCTGCGCGACACCGATGCCGAGGCCTCGCTGCCGGTGCACATGCTCACGCGCGTCTTCGACGGCCTGCACCACAAGCCTGAGGTGGGCGACCACGTGGTGGTGCAGGCCAAGCCGGAGTTCTGGGTGAAGACGGGCCGGATGTCGATGCGGGCCACCGCCGTGCGGCAGGTGGGCGTCGGCGAGCTCCTCGCACGCATCGACCAGCTGCGGCGGGTGCTCGCGGCCGAGGGCCTCTTCGACGTCGACCGCAAGCGCCCCCTGCCGTTCCTCCCCGCCGTCGTCGGCCTCGTGTGCGGGCGGGAGTCCAAGGCCGAGCACGACGTGGTCGTCAACGCGCGGGCCCGCTGGCCGCAGGTCCGGTTCGAGATCCGTGAGGTGGCGGTCCAGGGCGTCGACGCCGTGCGCGAGGTGAGCGCAGCCCTCGCCGATCTCGACGCCCGCCCCGAGGTCGAGGTGATCGTCCTCGCCCGCGGCGGCGGCTCCGTCGAGGACCTGCTCCCCTTCAGCAACGAGGCGCTGGTGCGGGCAGCCGCGGCGTGCACGACGCCGCTGGTCAGCGCCATCGGCCACGAGACGGACGCACCGCTGGTCGACCTCGTCGCGGACCTGCGCGCGTCGACGCCGACCGACGCGGCGAAGTGCATCGTGCCGGACGTCGCCGAGGAGCGGCTGCGCCTGGACCAGGCCCGCCGCCGCATGCGCGGCGCCGTGGCGGCTCGGGTCGAACGGGAGCAGCACGGCCTGGACGCGCTGCGGTCGAGGCCGGCGCTGGCCCACCCCCAGACGACCGTCGACGTCCGGGAGCGTGAGATCGCCCAGCACGTGCGCCACGCGCGGCACTGCCTGGACGCCGCCCTGCTGCGCGCCGCCGGCCAGATCGACCGTCTGGAGGCTCAGGTCCGCGCCCTCTCCCCCCTGTCGACGCTCGCCCGCGGCTATGCCGTGGTGCAGCGCGCCGACGGAGGCGTGCTGCTGTCGTCCGACGACGTCGCCACCGGGGACGCCGTCCGCGTCCGCCTGGCGCGCGGGGCACTCGAGGCCGCCGTCACGGGTCGGACGCCGGCCCCCGCGCCGCACGCCTGAACCGCTCCGCCAGGCGGTCGAACGCCGCGGCGAGCTCCTCCCCCTCGAGGACCTCGACGTCCGCCCCGAGCTGGGCGATCCACAGCGCGAGCCGGTCCGGGTCGTCCGAGCCGACGCCGACCCGGCAGGCGTCCGGCCCGTCCTCGGTGATGTCGAGCGGAGCCCCGATCCTCGCCGCGACCTCGGCGGCCGGCGCGTGCACGCGCAGTCGCGCCCGGTAGCGCCACGTGGCACGGCGCACCCGTCCGACCACGTGCTCCACCACCGCGTCCTCGGGGATCTCCCGGCGGCGGAACCGCGCGCCCGTCGGGGCGCGGGGCTCCATCCGGTCCACGCGGAAGACCCGCCAGTCCAGGCGGTCGAGGTCCCAGGCGAGCAGGAACCAGCGCGCGCCCCAGCTCACCACCCGGTGCGGCTCCACGTGCCGCACGGAAGCGGTGCCGTCGTGCGAGGTGTACCCGAACCGGAGCCGCTCGGCCGCGCGGATGGCGGCGGCGACCGCGGAGAGCACGGCCGGGTCCAGCACCGTGCCCGCGCGCGGGACCACGCTCGTCGCGTCGCGGACCGCCTCCACCCGCGCCCGCAACCGCGCCGGGAGCACCTGCTCCAGCTTCGCCAGCGCGGTGAGCGACGTCTCCTCGGCGCCCAGGCCGTGGGTCGCGACGACGCCGAGCCCGACCGCCACGGCCACGGCCTCGTCGTCGTCGAGCACGAGCGGCGGCATCGCCGTGCCGGCGGCCAGCCGGTAGCCGCCGGCGACGCCGGGGCGCGCCTCGACGGGGTAGCCCAGGGAGCGCAGCTTGCCGATGTCGGTGCGGACGGTCCGCGTGCTCACGTCGAGCCGGTCCGCGAGCTCCGTGCTGGTCCAGTCGCGCCGCAGCTGGAGCAGGGACAGTAGCTGCAGCAGCCGGGCGGACGTCTCGATCACCTCGAGATCGTGTCACCGATCGCGGAAGCTCGTCTTCCGCGTTTGCGGGCACAGTGGCGTCATGACCACGAACGCCGCGAGCACCGCCCTCGTCCCCTTCCGCATCGACGTGCCGCAGGCCGATCTCGACGACCTGCACGACCGGCTCGCGCGCACGCGCTGGCCCCTGCCCGTCCCCGGCCGCGACGACCGCACGGACTTCAGCCGCGGCATGCCGCTGCCGTACCTGCGCGAGCTCGCCGAGCACTGGCGTGACGGCTTCGACTGGCGCGCCCAGGAGGCGGCCCTCAACGCGCACGAGCAGGTCACGACCGTCGTCGACGGCCAGACCTTTCACGTGGTGCACGCCCGCTCGGCGAACCCGGACGCCACCCCGTTGCTGCTGTGCCACGGCTGGCCGGGTTCGTTCGTCGAGTACCAGCGGCTCCTGCCGCTGCTGACCGACGCGTTCCACGTCGTCGTGCCGTCCCTGCCGGGGTTCGGCTGGTCGACCCCGCTGGCCGGGACCGGATGGGAGGTGGCCCGTACCACCGAGGCCTACGCGGAGATCATGACGCGGCTCGGCTACGAGCGCTTCGGGGTGCACGGCACCGACATCGGCGCCGGCACCACGGGGCGGCTCGCCGCCCTGTACCCGGACCGGGTGATCGGCACCCATGTCGGCAGCGACGGCCGGTCGCTCGGCATGGTCGGGGACCAGTTCCCGCTGCCGGACGGGCTGACCGACGACGAGGTCGCCCAGATCGAGGCGGTGCGCGCTCGCGACGCCGCAGAGCACGGCTACTTCGAGATGCAGAACCACCGCCCCGACACGATCGGCGCCGCTCTCACCGACTCGCCCGTGGGCCAGCTCGCGTGGATCGTCGAGAAGTTCCAGACCTGGACGAACCCGGCGTGCCACACCCCGGACGAGTCGGTCGACCGCGACCAGCTCCTCACGAACGTGTCGCTGTACTGGTTCACCCGGAGCGGTGCGTCGAGCGCGCAGTTCTACTACGAGGCGTCGCACTCCGGGCTGGACTGGCTCGCGGCGTCGGACGTCCCGTCCGCCTGGTCGGTCTTCGACACCCACCCGCTGATGGCGAAGGTGTTCAACGGCTGGGGCGCGATCGACCAGTGGGTGGAGCACCCCGAGGGCGGCCACTTCCCCGCGATGGAGGAGCCCGAGCTGCTGGCGACGGACCTGCGCGCCTTCTTCGTCGGGCGGTCCCGCGGCTGAGCGCCCTACCTCGCGCGGGCCACCCGGCCCTCGTCCCAGACGGGCTCGGGGGTCTCGCGCACGGTGCCGTCGGCACCGAACACGAGGAACCGGTCGAAGCCGCGCGCGAACCACCGGTCGTGCGTGACCGCGAGGACGGTGCCGTCGAAGGCCTCCAGCCCCTCCTGCAGCGCCTCGGCGCTGGCGAGGTCGAGGTTGTCGGTGGGCTCGTCGAGCAGCAGCGCGGTGCAGCCGGCCAGCTCCAGGAGCAAGATCTGGAACCGCGCCTGCTGACCGCCGGAGAGGCGGTCGAACTCGCGGTCCGCGGCGACGGTCAGCTCGTAGCGGCGCAGCACGGACATGGCGGCGCCGCGGTCCCGGGCGTGGTCCTCCCAGAGCACCTGGGTCAGCGTCCGCCCGAACAGCTCGGGCTGCGCGTGCGTCTGGGCGAAGACGCCCGGCACCACGCGTGCGCCGAGGCGCCACTCGCCCGTGTGCGCGACGTCGTCACCCCCGAGCAGCCGCAGGAAGTGTGACTTGCCCGACCCGTTGGACCCGAGCACCGCCACGCGCTCGCCGTAGAAGACCTCGAGGTCGAAGGGCTGCATGAGACCCGTGAGCCCGAGCTGCTCGCAGGTCACCGCCCGCACGCCGGTGCGGCCGCCGCGCAGCCGCATGCGGATGTCCTGGTCGCGGGGCGGCTCCGGAGGCGGGCCGGCCTCCTCGAACTTGGCCAGGCGCGTCTGCGCGGCGCGGTAGCGGGACGCGAGCGCGTCGCTGTTGGCCGCGGCCTGTCGCAGCTCGCGCACGAGGCGCACCAGCTGGGCGTGCTTCTCGTCCCAGCGCCGGCGCAGCTCCTCGAACCGCGCGAACCGCTCCCGCCGCGCCTCGTGGAACGTGGCGAACGAGCCGCCGTGCACCCAGGCGTCCGCGCCCGACGGCGCGGGCTCGAGCGACACGATCCGGTCGGCGGACGTCGCCAGCAGCTCGCGGTCGTGCGAGACGAACAGGACGGTCTTGCGGGTGGCGCGCAGCTGGTCCTCGAGCCACCGCTTGCCGGGCACGTCGAGGTAGTTGTCCGGCTCGTCGAGCAGGAGGACCTCGTCCGTGCCGCGCAGCAGCGACTCCAGGACGAGCCGCTTCTGCTCGCCGCCGGACAGGGTGCGCACCTCGCGCCAGCGTGCCTGCTCGTAGGGGATGCCGAGCGCGGCGACGGTGCAGACGTCCCACAGGGTCTCGGCCTCGTACCCGCGCACCTCGGCCCAGTCGGCGAGGGCCTGGGCGTACGCGAGCTGGGCGGGTTCGTCGTCGACCTCCATGATGGCCAGCTCGGCGGCGTCGACAGCGCGCGCGGTGTCGCGGATGCGCGGCGGGGCGACGGCGACGAGCAGGTCGCGCACGGTGCTGGCGTCGCGCACGGAGCCGACGAACTGGGGCATGACGCCGAGGCCCCCGGTGACGGTGACGGACCCGGCCTGCGGGGTCAGCTCGCCCGACAGCAGGCGCAGCAGGGTGGTCTTGCCCGACCCGTTCGGCCCCACGAGGGCGGTGGCGCTGCCCTCCGGGACGCGGAACGAGACGTCGTCGAGCAGCGTGCGGCCGTCCGGCAGCACGTGCTCGACGTGCGCCACCTCCAGGTGTCCCATGCCGCGCACGCTGCCCGACGCCTGCGCGGCTCGCAAGGCATTTCCGCCCGTCCAGCGGACTGCGCTGTCACCGTGTCGTCGCCATGTTGTTGACTGTCCCCCGTGACCGACGCGATCCCCGACGCCCCTCCCCCGACGCCCGGCGCGTCCTCCGACCTGCCCGCCGACGTCGCCGCCCTGACCTACGAGCAGGCCCGTGACGAGCTGGTCCAGGTCGTGGCCCGCCTCGAGGCCGGCAGCGAGCCGCTGGAGGCGTCGCTCGCGCTGTGGGAGCGGGGCGAGGCCCTGGCCACCCGCTGCCAGCAGTGGCTCGACGGCGCACGCGAGCGGCTCGCCGCCGCCCAGGCCGGCGCCGTCGCGTCCGGCGACGCCACCACCGGGGAGGACGACGCGTGAGCGCGCACGTGCTCGCGGTCGGCGAGGCACTGGTCGACGTGGTGCACCGCCCGGACGGTTCGAGCGAGGAGCACCCGGGCGGCAGCCTGGCGAACGTCGCGCTGACGCTCGGCCGCCTGGGCCGCGACGTCCGGCTGGCGACCTGGTTCGGGCCCGACGCACGCGGCGACGACGTCCGCGCCTGGCTGGCCGGGTCCCGCGTCACGCTCGCCCCGGGCAGTGACGGCGCGGCACGCACGAGCGTCGCGCAGGCGACCCTGGACGCGACGGGCGCCGCGACCTACGAGTTCGACCTCGAGTGGCAGGTGCCCGCGGGCGCCGGGGCCACCGACGAGACGCTCGCGGTGCACACCGGGTCCATCGCCGCGATGCTCCCGCCCGGGGACGCCGACGTGCGCCACCTCCTGGCGGCCGCGCGCGACACCGCCACCGTCACGTACGACCCCAACGCCCGCCCGGCCATCATGGGCGACGCCGACGCGGTGCGGCCGCGGGTCGAGGAGATCGTCACGCTCTCGGACGTCGTCAAGGTCAGCGACGAGGACCTGGCGTGGCTCTACCCCGGCCGCGACCCGCTCGACGTGGCGCGCGCCTGGCAGGCCACCGGGCCGGCAGTGGTCGTGGTGACGTTCGGCGGCGAGGGCGCGACGGCGGTGACGGCGGCCGGCGACGTCACCGTCGCGGCCCCGCGGGTCGACGTGGTGGACACCGTCGGTGCGGGCGACTCGTTCATGGGCGCCCTCCTGGACTGGCTGTGGGGCGCGGACCTGCTGGGCGCGGCCCGGCGGGACGCGCTGCGTGCCCTCGACCGCGCGGCGACGACCCGGATGCTCGTGCGTGCGGTCGCCGTGGCCGCCGTGACCGTCTCCCGGGCCGGCGCGAACCCGCCGTGGCCCCACGATCTCATCGGGCCGGACCGCGTGCGGGTCGGCGAGCACGAAGCAGAGGAGCAGTCATGACCCTGACCCCCACCGAAGCCTGGGCGCGTCTGCGCGCCGGCAACGCCCGGTTCGTCAGCGACCAGCCCGAGCACCCCGACCAGGACGCCGTCCGCCGGCGCGAGCTGCGCACGGTGCAGCACCCGCACACGGTGATCTTCGGGTGCTCGGACTCCCGGGTGGCGGCGGAGATCATCTTCGACCAGGGCCTGGGCGACGTCTTCGTGGTGCGGACGGCGGGTCACGTGGTCGACACGACCGTGCTCGGCTCCATCGAGTACGGCACCGAGGTGCTGCACACCCCGCTCGTCGTGGTGCTCGGGCACGACTCCTGCGGCGCCGTGGCGGCGACCGCGCACACGCTCGCGACCGGCGAGCAGCCCCCGGGGTTCGTGCGCGCGGTGGTCGACAAGGTCATCCCCTCGGTCGCGGAGCTCACGAGCCGCCAGGGCGTCACCGGGCCGATCGACCCGGACGTGCTGCGCACCGAGCACGTCAAGCACACCGTCGCGCTGCTGCGCGGCTACTCGGCCGCGGTCGCCGCGGCCATCGACGAGGGTCGCCTGGCCGTCGTCGGCGTCGTCTACGACCTGGACGACGGCAGCGCGCGGCTCGTGGCGGTCGACGGCGAGGTCGGCGAGCAGCCGGCCGCCGCCTGACCTCTCCCCGCCCTCACCAGGCACCGGCGCGAGGCATCGGCGCTCAGGCCCGTGCGGCGGCCGCCAGCAGCCGCCGCACGGTGCCGAGCGTGCGCGTCGTCGCGACCCCGCCGGTGAGCCGCTCGACGGCGGTGTTCGGGTCGCCCCCAGCTCCCGGCCCGCCGCGGGCCACCCCGAGCACGACGCCCCGCCGCGCGGCCACGAGGTCGAGGAGGTCGCGCGCGTCCGTCCACGGCAGGGCCACGGCCAAGGGGTCGCCGCCGTCGACGAACGTCACCGTCTCGCGGTAGGTCCGCTCGTCGCGGGTGAGCGCGAACGGGTCGCCGTCGATCGCGGCGGTGACCTCGCCGAGGGACCGCACCAGTGCCGCGCCGGCGTACCCGCAGCCTGCGGCCAGCAGCGGGGCTGCGGCGCGGGTGACGGCGGCGGCCGTCGCGTCGTCCCCGTCCCCGTCCCCAACGTCGAGCAGGACGGTCCCGTTCGTCTGGAACGACCGCGCCGCCTGCGCGCCGCCGTCGAGCAGCGCGCGCTCCAGCGCGGCCCGCACCGGGCTGCCGCGGTGCCCCAGGTTCATCGCGCGGTAGAGGACCACGTGGGAGAAGGTCACCCCCGCATCCTCGTCCGGGACACCGACAGCGACGTGACCCGCCTCACGACGGAGCGCCTGCCGGGGTGCGGCACGATAGAGGCATGACTTCCGACACCGTCGTCCCCGGCGCGTCCGGCGCGGGCGAGACCGAGTACCGCATCGAGCACGACACGATGGGCGAGGTGCGCGTCCCGGCGCACGCGCTCTACCGCGCGCAGACGCAGCGCGCCGTGGAGAACTTCCCCATCTCCGGCACCACGCTCGAGCGCGGGCACATCGAGGCCCTCGCGCGCATCAAGAAGGCCGCCGCGCGGGCGAACGCCGAGCTGGGCGTGCTGGACCAGGACATCACCGACGCGATCGTCGCCGCCGCGGACGAGGTCGCCGCCGGCACGCACGACGCGCACTTCCCGATCGACGTGTTCCAGACGGGCTCCGGCACGTCCTCGAACATGAACACCAACGAGGTGCTGGCCACGCTGGCCACGCGCTCGCTCGGCAAGGACGTGCACCCGAACGACCACGTCAACGCCTCGCAGTCGTCGAACGACGTCTTCCCCACGTCGGTGCACGTCGCGGCCACGGCGGGCGCGATCCACGACCTGGTGCCGGCGCTGCGGCACCTGGCCGACGCCCTCGGCGCCAAGGCGGACGAGTTCGCCACGGTCGTGAAGTCCGGCCGCACGCACCTCATGGACGCCACCCCCGTGACGCTCGGGCAGGAGTTCGGCGGGTACGCCGCCGCGATCCGCTACGGCGTCGAGCGCGTCGAGGCGGCGCTGCCCCGCGCGGCAGAGGTGCCCCTGGGCGGCACCGCCGTCGGCACCGGCATCAACACGCCGGCCGGCTTCCCGCAGCGCGTCATCGAGCTGCTGCGCGAGGACACGGGCCTGCCGCTGACCGAGGCGCGCGACCACTTCGAGGCGCAGTCCGCCCGGGACGGCCTCGTGGAGCTCTCGGGCGCGCTGCGCACCATCGCCGTGTCCGTCACGAAGATCTGCAACGACCTGCGCTGGATGGGCTCCGGCCCGAACACCGGCCTCGGCGAGATCGCGATCCCGGACCTGCAGCCGGGCAGCTCGATCATGCCGGGCAAGGTCAACCCGGTGATCCCGGAGGCCGTGCTCATGGTGGCCGCCCGGGTGATCGGCAACGACGCCACCGTCGCGTGGGCCGGGGCCAGCGGGTCGTTCGAGCTCAACGTGCAGATCCCCGTCATCGCGCAGGGCGTGCTCGAGTCGATCCGCCTGCTCGCCAACGCGTCGCGCGTGCTGGCCGACAAGACGGTCTCGGGCATCACGGCGAACGTGGACCGGGCCCGCGCCTACGCGGAGTCCTCGCCGTCGATCGTCACGCCCCTCAACCGCGTGATCGGCTACGAGGCCGCGGCGAAGGTCGCGAAGCACTCCGTCAAGCAGGGGCTCACCGTCCGCGAGGCCGTGGTCGACCTCGGCTTCGTGGAGCGCGGTGAGGTCACGGAGGAGCAGCTCGACTCGGCCCTCGACGTCCTGTCGATGACGCGGCCCCCGCAGGCCTGACGTCACCCGCCCCTCGACGGCGACGGCCCCCACGGGGTCGTCGCCGTCGTCGTCCCCGGCCGATCACCCCGGCCGATCACCCCGGCTGATCAACCGGCTGATCACGCCTCGAACGCAGGGTTGGTAAGCCTAACCTCACCTGCTACTGTCGCCGTAGCGGGGAGGCGTTCCTCGGGGCGCGGGGCTGGGGGGTTCCACCTGACGCGTGACGCCTCCCCGCGAGCACATCCCGGCACACGGCCGCACCGGCCTGGGCATAGGCACAGGCAGCACCCGGCATCAGTAGTCCCGCGGGTCGAGGCGGCGGAGCACGACGGCGAGCAGCCGGCCGAGCTCCACCCGCTCCTGGTCGGACAGGTCGCCCAGCGCCGCGCGCTCGTGCTCGATCTGCCGCGGGAAGAGCTCGTCGACGAGCCCTTCTCCCTGCGCGGTGAGCGCCACCAGCACCCCGCGCTTGTCCCGCTCGTGCACCGCGCGCTCCACCAGCCCGGACCGCTCCAGGCGGTCCAGCCGCTTGGTGATGGACGCGCCGGGCGAACCGGTCATGGTCGTGATCTCCCCCGCCCGCAACGGCCGCCCCGAACGGCGCAGCGCAGTGAGGACGTCGAGCTCCGCGCGGGTGAGGTCGCGGGCCGCCAGGTCGTCCGCGAGCTCGGCCTCCAGCAGCGCGGCGATCCGCCGAGCACGCGCCCCGACCTCGGCCGGCGAGGTGTCGACGTCGGGCAGCCGCTCGGCCCACTGCGCGCGCACGCGCTGGATGTAGTCCACGGCGACAGGATAGAGGTCACACCCGAAGTCCTTCCAGGATGATTCACCTGTGAACTATCATGGCGGGCAATGCCTCCCTCCCCCGCACCGTCCCCCGTCCTGACGAGCGCCCGCGACGTGCTCGACCCCGGCCACCTGCGCGCCGCCCTGCGCATCAACCCCGCCGACGCCACCGTGGCCGCGGCGCTGCGCGTCGGCGCCGCCGCCGCTGCCGTGCTGGCCCTGAGCGCCGCGGCAGGCCGCGCCGACCTCGCCGGCTTCGCCGCCCTCGGCGCGCTCACCATCCTGTACGGGCGGTACGAGCCCTACCGTCGCCGCGCCGCGCTGCTGACGGGGGTCGCCGCCGGGTTCACCGCAGCCTTCGTCCTGACGGCGGCGCTCACGGCGGCCGGAACGCCGACCGTCGTCGTCCTCGCGGTCGTGGCGCTCGTCGCCGGGGTCGCGACCGCGCTCTGCGCGCTGGTCCGCACCGGCCCCCCGGGCGCGACCATCGTCGTGTTCGCCGCGGCGGGAGGCATGGTCGGTCCGCTGGCCTGGTCCGACGTCGCACAGCGCGGCGCGGCGTTCGCGCTGGGCGCCGTGATCGCCTGGGCCGTCGGGATGAGCGGCTATCTCGTGCGGCCCAGCGCGCCCGCCCGCCTGGCCGTCCGGCGCGCGGCCGACGCGGTGCGCCGCGCCACCGCGCCGGGCACCGCCACGTCGGGCACCACCACCAGTGCCGCCGGGTCCGCGTCCGCCGACCGGGCCGCAGCCGCCGTCGCCCACGCCCAGGCGGTCCTTGCCGACGACCTGTCGCACCGCCGCACCCGGGACACCGCGCGGGTGCTGGCCACGGAGCTCGCCGCCGTCGCGGCCCTGCTCGACCCGGCCCTGCTCGACCCGGCCCTGCTCGACCCGGCCCTCCCCGTCCCGGCCCGAGCGGTCGCCGCCGCCGACACCCTGCCGCCCCGGCGTCGCCTGCGCGACGACGCGCGCGCCGCCTGGGCGACGCGCGGCTGGCGCCTCGGGAGCGTCCGCGTCGTCGTCGCGGGCGTCGTGGCCGGCGCCGTCACGCTGGCGGCAGGACTCAGCCACCCGGCATGGGCGCAGCTGGGCGCGACCGCCACCCTCCAGGGGACCACCACCCACCACGCGGTGGTCCGCGCGCTGCAGCGCGGCGCCGGCACCGTCGTGGGCGCGCTCCTCGCCTGGCCGCTGCTCGCGGCACACCTGTCGTTCGCCGCCACGTGCGTCGTCGTCGTCGTGCTGCAGGTCGTCACGGAGATCGTCGTCGGGCGCCACTACGGGCTCGCGATGCTCACCATCACCCCGATGGCGCTGCTGATGACGTCCCTCGGCGGCGCCGTCGACCCCGCGGGCATCGCCGCGTCCCGCGCCCTCGACACGGTCCTGGGCGCCGTCCTCGGCCTGCTCGCCGTGGTGCTGGTGCACCCGCGCCGCCGGTCGGCGCCCGCCTGACCGGCGGCGCGGGGCCGCTCAGATCTCCAGCGACTCCAGCATCTCGGTGACGAGCGCCGCCACGGGCGACCGCTCCGACCGGGTGAGCGTGACGTGCGCGAAGAGCGGGTGCCCCTTCATCGCCTCGATCACGGCCGCGACACCGTCGTGCCGGCCCACCCGCAGGTTGTCCCGCTGCGCGACGTCGTGCGTGAGCACCACCCGCGACTGCTGCCCGATGCGCGACAGCACGGTGAGGAGCACGTTGCGCTCCAGGGACTGGGCCTCGTCGACGATGACGAACGCGTCGTGCAGCGAGCGCCCGCGGATGTGCGTGAGCGGCAGCACCTCGAGCATCTCGCGGTCGATGACCTCGTCCAGCACCTCGGGCGAGACGAGCGCGCCGAGCGTGTCGAACACGGCCTGCGCCCACGGGTTCATCTTCTCGGACTCGGACCCCGGCAGGTAGCCCAGCTCCTGTCCGCCTACCGCGTACAACGGTCGGAAGACGAGGATCTTGCGGTGCTGCCGCCGCTCCAGGACGGCCTCCAGCCCGGCGCACAGCGCGAGGGCCGACTTGCCGGTCCCGGCGCGCCCGCCCAGCGAGACGATCCCCACCTCCGGGTCGAGCAGCAGGTCGATGGCGACCCGCTGCTCCGCCGAGCGGCCGTGCACGCCGAACACGTCCTGGTCGCCCCGGACGAGCCGGATCGTCTTGTCCGCCGTGACCCGGCCGAGCGCGGAGCTGCCCGCCGAGTGGACCACCAGACCGGTGTGGCACAGCAGCGGCGACGCCGCCTCGACGACCGACGGGTCGAGGGCGGCGAGCTCCACCTCGCCCCCCTCGTACAGGGTCGCGACCTGCTCGTCGGCGACGTCGACCTCGCGCATCCCCGTCCAGCCGGAGTCCACGGCGAGCTCGTGGCGGAACTCCTCCGCCTGCAGGCCGACGGCCGACGCCTTGACCCGCATGGGCAGGTCCTTGGAGACGACGGTGACGGCACGGCCCTCCGCGGCGAGGTTCGCCGCCACGGCGAGGATCCGGGTGTCGTTGTCGCCCAGCCGGAAGCCCGCCGGCAGCGCCTGCGGGTCCGTGTGGTTGAGCTCCACGCGCAACGTGCCGCCGGACTCACCGACCGGGATCGGGGCGTCGAGCCTGCCGTGCTTCACGCGCAGGTCGTCCAGCATGCGCAGCGCGCTGCGGGCGAAGTAGCCGAGCTCGGCGTGGTGCCGCTTGGCCTCCAGCTCGGTGACGACGACGACCGGCAGGACGACGTCGTGCTCGGCGAAGCGGTAGATCGCCCGCGGGTCGGACAACAGCACAGACGTGTCGATGACGAACGTGCGGCGGGCGGTGCCGTCCACGTCGGCGGTGCCCTGCTCAGGGACGGGTGCGGTTCGGGCCACGGCGAGCTCCCTCCAGGTGGGCGGGCGGCTGGCCCGGGGACGCCGCGCGGCGCCGGTCCGGAGCCGGCCCTCCCGCACGGAGCATGCTCCCCATCGGCTGGCCTCCCCGAGGACGGCTGGACACCGTCCCTGCCGCCAAACTACGACGCTGTGATTCACGCCACCACCCCCGCTGCGGCGGGTCGGGAACTTGTCACCCGTCGTTCACGCGCCGGACCCCGCCGCGACGCCGGGCCGACCGGCGAGCACCATGGAGCCCATGGCATCCTCCGAGCCCGCCCGCACCGCCTACGTCGTCCTGCTGCGCGGCGTGAACCTGGGCCCCCACCGCCGGGTCTCGGCCGCCGACCTGCGCGCGGCCGCGACGGACGCCGGCCTCGACGGCGCCCGCACCTACGCGAACAGCGGCAACGTCGTGGGCACGGGCGACGCCGGGGACGAGGGCGTCGCGGAGCGGGTCGCGGCGGCGCTCGCGGAGCGGCTCGGGGGCGACGTGCGCGCCGTCGCGCTGCCGGCCGGACGAGCGGCCGCGCTCCTGGCCGCCGACCCGTTCCCCGAGGCCGCCGCCGACCACCCGTCGCAGGTGCTGGTGCTCGTCGGCCCCGAGCCGGTCGACGCGGACGGGGTCGCGGCGCTCGCCGAGGACCACCCGGAGCGGTTCGTCGTCGCGGAGGGCGTGCTCTTCGTGGACTACGTCGACGGCATCGGCAAGTCCCGGCTGACGTCAGCCGTGATCGACCGCGCCGCGGGCACCTGGACCACCGGGCGCAACTGGAACACCCTCGCGCGGCTGGTGGCGATGACCCGCGAGGCGACCTGACGGACGACGCCGCCGTACCCCGGCACCGGACGTTAGGCTGGCCCGCGGGTGAGCCGGGAAGTCTGGTCGGTGGCACCGGCTGCGACGCCGGGAGCTTGTCGACCTCCGACCCCGACAGGGAGCATCTTGAGCACTGACGTCACCGTCCCCACGTTCGGCACCCGCCTGCGCCGCTTCGTCTCTCGCGAGACGACCGGCGGCGCGCTCCTCATCATCGCCGCGATCCTGGCGCTCGTGCTGGCCAACTCGGCCTGGCGCCAGTGGTACCTCGACCTGTCGGAGACCGTCCTCGGCTTCGCGTACCTCGGCCCGTTGCACATCCACCTCGACCTCACGGTCGCCGCATGGGCCGCGGACGGCCTCCTCGCGATCTTCTTCTTCGTCGTCGGGCTGGAGCTGAAGCACGAGTTCGTCGCAGGCAGCCTGCGCAGCCCCAAGGAGGCGGGGGTCCCGATGCTCGCCGCCGTCGGCGGCATGGCGTTGCCCGCCATCATCTACACGGTCGTCGTGCTGGCCCTCGGCGACTCCAGCGCCCTGGAGGGCTGGGCGATCCCGACGGCCACCGACATCGCCTTCGCGCTGGCGGTGCTCGCCGTCTTCGGCAAGGGGCTGCCCGCGGCGATCCGGACCTTCCTGCTCACCCTCGCGGTCGTGGACGACCTGCTCGCGATCATCGTCATCGCGGTCTTCTACACGGCCGAGGTCCAGTTCGGGTACCTCGCCGCGTCCCTGGTCGTGATCGCGCTCTTCGGCTGGTACGTCCGCACGCGCACGCCGCGCTGGTGGGTGCTCGTGCCGCTGTTCGTCGTCGCCTGGGCCTTCATGCACGCGTCCGGCGTGCACGCGACGGTGGCCGGTGTGCTCATGGGCTTCACCGTCGCGGCCCGCCCGGTGCACGGGGAGGAGCAGAGCCGCACGCACCGCTACGAGCTCGCGGTCAAGCCGTGGTCGCAGGGCCTCGCGCTCCCGATCTTCGCGTTCTTCGCGGCCGGGGTGGACCTGCGTGACGGCGGGGGGATCGCCGAGGTCCTCGAGCAGCCGGTCGTGCTCGCGATCCTCGCCGGCCTCGTCCTGGGCAAGCTCCTGGGCGTCCTGGGCACCACCTGGCTCGTCACCCGGGTCACGCCGCTGCGCCTGGCCCAGGGCATCGGCGTGCGGGACCTGCTGCCGGTGGCCCTGCTCGCGGGGATCGGGTTCACCGTGTCGCTGCTCATCACCGAGCTGTCCTTCGGCCACGAGTCCGAGCACACGCTCGGCGCGAAGTCGGCCATCCTGCTGGCATCGGTGATCGCCGCCGTCCTCGGCGCGCTGATGCTGCGGTGGGACGTGCGCCAGGCACGGACGGCCGACATGAACCGCGACGACGTGGACGACGCCGTCACCGACTTCATCGGGGACGAGAAGGACCGGCTGGAGCACTGAGGGCGCCGGCGGCGCGGGCGGGCACGCGCGGTCCCACCGCGAAGCCCGCGAGCGCCGGCTCCCGCTGCGCCACCCCGGCCGCCGCGGGGCCCACGGTGGGCGCCGGTCCCGCGGGCCGGCGGGTCCGGCTCCCCCAGGCCGTCAGCACGCGGTCGACGACGACGCCGATCACGGTGCCGACGACGATCCCGACTGCGACGGCAAGGAGGGGCTGGTCCCCGAGCGAGGCCGCCGCCACCACGCCGAGCAGCACGGTCCAGCACGCCCACGCCAGGGACGCCACGGCCGACAACGCCATGAACCGGCGCCGGGAGAAGCCGACGGCGCCGGCGGTGACGTTGACGGCCATCCGGCCCACGAGCACGAAGCGCGCGCCGAGCACGACCGAGGCTCCGCGGCGCTCGAAGGAGCGGGCCGCCCAGGCGACCGCCCGCTGCCCGCGCGGGCCGCGCAGGAACGGCACGCGCGACGCCCCGAGCGCCCGCCCGACGGCGTAGGCCACCTGGTCCCCGCACCAGGCGCCGAGGGCCGCGACGAGCACCACGAGGCCGAGGTTCACGCCCTGACCGGTCTCGGAACCGACGGCCAGCATCATGACCATCGTCTCTCCGGGCACCGGCGGGAAGAAGCCGTCGGCGGCCGTGGACACGAACAGCGCGGGGAACGCCCAGGCGGAGGCGACGAGCGCGAACAGCGTGCTCTCCAGCTGGGCCCACAGCGAGGCGATCGCGTCGATCATGCGTCCACCTTCGGACGGCGGGACCGGGCGCGACCATGGGGTGTGCCCCCGGTTCGACCCTGGGGGGACCCTGAGACTGCCTGCTCAGCCCTGGTGGGGAGCGCCGCCGAGCAGCGCCTCTCGGCTGCGTCCCACCTGTTCGCGCAGCGACTCCAGCAGGGCGGCGACAGCAGGGCGCCGCCACGACTCCGGGTGCACCACCGCCCAGTAGGGCAGCCGGTCGCGTACCTCACCGGGCAGCAGGCGCACGAGGTCGGCGTGCCGGTCTGCCATGAAGCACGGAAGGAACCCGACCCCTGCGCCGGAACGCGTGGCCTCGACGTGGACGAAGACGTTGGTGGACGTGAGCGCGTCGCGCATCCCCGGCACCAGCCGACGCGGAGCGTCGAGGGCGTCCACCTGCAGCATCGAGTTCACGAAGTACACGAGCCCGTGGCCTGCGAGGTCCGCGACCGACGCCGGCGCCCCGCGGTCGTCGAGGTAGGAGCGCGAGGCATACATGCCGAGCTCGTACTCCCCCAGCCGCACGGCTTTCGCGCGGCCCACCTGCGGCTCCCCGACCACCACCTCCACGTCCACGCCGGAGCGGTGCTGCGTCGCGTGCCGGGTCACCGTGACCAGCTCGACGGACAGCTCGGGGTGGCGCCGGCGCAGGGCCGCGACGGCGGGGGACGCGATGTAGGCGCTGAAGCCGTCGGTGGCCGTCATCCGCACGACGCCCGTGACAAGGTCGAGCTCGCCGTCCCGCGCCGCGAGGCCGGCCACGGCCGTCGCGACCGCCTCTGCGGCTCGCGCCGCGCGCTCGCCCAGGCCGGTGAGCTCCCAGCCCTCGGCGCCGCGGACCAGCACCCGGCCGCCGAGCGCTCGCTCGAGGGACGCGACATTGCGGGCGACGGTCGTGTGGTTGACGCCCAGCACCTCGGCCGCCGTCGTGTACCGGCCCGTGCGAGCCACCTCGAGCAGGACGAGGAGCTGGTCGGGAGAGGGCTGCGGCGTCGTCGGCACGAGCGCACCCTACTGTCACCGCTCGACGTCTGTGCATCCCTGCACACCAGGCGTGCTCAGTTGGTCGTTGCACGCACACGTGCCGGACCGGCAGCATCCTCGGCGTCAGGAGTGGCGCCAGCCACCGTGTCAACGACGACACCGGAGGAACCATGGCCTCGGGCCAGAACACCGCGCAGGACCGCGCGACCCACGGCGCGGCGGGCGACGCCGGGAGCGACCGGTCGCTGCTCACCAGGATCGTGTCGGCCTCGATGGCCGGCACGGTCGTCGAGTGGTACGACTTCTTCCTCTACGCGACCGCCGCGGCGCTCGTGTTCGACAAGGTGCTGATGCCCGCCATGGGCAACGAGTACGACGGCATCATCGCCGCCTTCGTCACGTACGCGATCGGCTTCCTCGCGCGGCCGCTGGGCGGCGTGATCTTCGGTCACCTCGGCGACCGGCTGGGCCGCAAGCACACCCTGCAGATCACGATCATGATGATCGGCGCCGCGACGGTGCTCATGGGATGCCTACCGAGCTACGCCACCATCGGCCTTGCTGCGCCGGCGCTGCTCGTGGTGCTGCGTTTCGTGCAGGGCATCGCTCTCGGCGGCGAGTGGGGAGGTGCCGTCCTGCTCGTGGCCGAGCACGCCCCTGACCGCAGCCGCGCCCAGTGGGCCGCGTGGCCGCAGGCCGCCGTCCCCGTGGGCAACCTGCTCGCCACCGCCGTGCTGTGGGTCATGTCGACCACTCTCAGCGACGCCGCGTTCCTCTCGTGGGGCTGGCGCGTCGCGTTCTGGCTGTCGGCCGTCGTCGTGCTCGTCGGCTACTGGATCCGCACCACCATCACGGACGCGCCCATCTTCGAAGAGGCGAAGGCCGAGCTCGAGCAGGGCAAGTCCGCCGGCTATGGCGTCGTCGACGTCGTCAAGCGGTACCCACGCGGCGTCCTGACCGGCATGGGCCTGCGGTTCGCGGAAAACATCATGTACTACCTCGTCGTGAGCTTCTCGATCGTCTACCTCGGCACCGGGCTGGGGATGGACACCACGTCGATCCTCGGGGTCATCGCTATCGCCCACGCGTTCCACTTCCTCGTCATCCTCGCGGTCGGCAGGCTCGCCGACCGGGTCGGCCGCAAGCCGGTCTACCTGGCCGGGGCGATCCTCGGCGGCACCTGGGGCCTGTGGGCGTTCCCAGCGTTCGGCACGCGGAGCACCGTCGTGGCGCTCCTCGTCATCATGGTGGGCCTGCTGTTCCACGCCCTCATGTACGCCGGACAGCCCGCGATCATGGCCGAGATGTTCCCGACCCGGATGCGGTACTCCGGGGTGTCGATCAGCTACCAGGTGACGTCGATCCTCGCCGGGTCGCTGGCCCCGATCCTCGCCACCACCTGGCTGAAGACCACCGGGTCGTGGTGGCCGACCGCCCTCTACCTCCTCGTGGCCGGCGCCATCACCACGGTGGCCGTGCTGAGCATGCGCGAGACCCGCGGCATCTCGCTGCGCGAGCTCGACGCCCGCGACCGGGCGGCGACCGGGGCCGCGGCATGACGGGGCCCGCGACCTTCGCTGCGGCCGGCGGGCGCACGCTGGCCGGCCGCAGGGCCCTCGTCACCGGCGGGGCGTCGGGCATCGGCGCTGCCTGCGCCCGCGAGCTCGCGGCGCGCGGCGCCCACGTCGTCGTCGCCGACGTCGACCCGGACGGGGCGAAGCGCCTCGCGGACGAGCTCGACGGGGAGGCGTGGGTCGTGGACCTCGCGGACACCCGTGGTCTGGACGACCTGCGCCTCGACATCGACGTCCTCGTCAACAACGCAGGGATCCAGCGGGTCAGCGCGATCGAGGACCTCGCGCCGGACGACTTCCGGCTCATCCACCGCCTCATGCTCGAGGCGCCCTTCCTCCTGGTCCGCGCCGCGCTGCCCTACATGTACGGCCAGGCATGGGGGCGGGTCGTCAACGTCTCCTCGGTGCACGGGCTGGTCGCCTCGCCGTTCAAGGCCGCGTACGTCTCCGCGAAGCACGGACTGGAGGGGCTGTCCAAGACGGTGGCTCTCGAGGGCGGACCGCGAGGCGTCACGAGCGTCTGCGTGAACCCCGGCTACGTGCGCACCCCGCTGGTGGAACGGCAGGTCGCGGACCAGGCGGCGGCCCACGGCATCGCCGAGGCCGACGTGCTGGCCGACGTGATGCTCGCCGAGACCGCGATCAAGCGGCTCGTGGAGCCCGGGGAGGTCGCGTCGCTGGTCGGCTGGCTCACGGGACCCGACGCCTCGATGGTCACCGGCGCCTCGTGGACCGTCGACGGCGGCTGGAGCGCGCGATGACGGGCCTGGACGTGGTGGTCGCCACCGCAGCGGAGGCGGTCGCCGACGTGCCGGACGGCGCGTCGCTCGCCGTCGGCGGCTTCGGGCTGTGCGGCACGCCCGTCGCGCTCGTCGACGCCCTGCTCGCCCGCGGCACCACCAGCCTGTCGGTGGTGAGCAACAACTGCGGCGTCGACGACTGGGGCCTCGGCCTGCTGCTCGGCGCCGGACGCATCCGGCGTATGACCAGCTCGTACGTGGGCGAGAACAAGGAGTTCGAGCGGCAGTTCCTGGCCGGCGAGCTGGAGCTGGTCCTGACACCGCAGGGCACGCTCGCCGAGCAGCTGCGTGCGGGCGGCGCGGGGATCGCCGGCTTCTGGACCCGCACCGGGGTCGGCACGCAGGTGGCCGACGGCGGTCTGCCGCGGCGGTTCGACGGCGCAGGCGGCGTCGCGGTGGCATCCCCGCGCAAGGAGGTGCGCAGCTTCACCGCCGCTGACGGCACGAGCGCAGAGTTCGTCCTGGAGGAGGCGATCACGACCGACTTCGCCCTCGTGCACGCCGCGCGCGGCGACCGGCACGGCAACCTCGTCTTCCACCGCTCCGCCCGGAACTTCTCTCCCCTCGCCGCGATGGCGGGCCGGGTGTGCGTGGCGCAGGTCGAGGAGCTCGTCGAACCCGGGGAGATCGACCCGGACGACGTGCACCTCCCGGGCGTCTACGTCCACCGCGTGGTCCATGTGCCCGGCGGGGAGAAGCGGGTCGAGAAGCGCACCACCACGACCGCGAAGGAGGGCTGAGACGTGCCTCTCACCCGTGCCGAGATGGCCGCGCGCGCCGCGGCGGAGCTGGCCGACGGCTGGTACGTGAACCTGGGTATCGGCCTGCCGACGCTCGTGCCGAACCACGTGCCACCGGACCGCCAGGTGGTGCTGCAGTCGGAGAACGGGCTGCTGGGAGTGGGTCCCTACCCCGCCGAGGACGCGGTGGATCCCGACCTCATCAACGCCGGCAAGGAGACCGTCACCCTGCTGCCGGGTGCCTCGGTGTTCGACTCCGCGACCAGCTTCGGCATGATCCGCGGCGGCAAGATCGACGCCGCGATCCTCGGCGCGATGCAGGTCTCCGCCACGGGCGACCTCGCCAACTGGATGATCCCCGGAAAGATGGTCAAGGGCCCCGGCGGGGCCATGGACCTCGTGCACGGCGCCCGCCGCGTCGTCGTCCTCATGGAGCACAACGCGAAGGACGGCTCGCCCAAGCTGCTCCCCGCCTGCACGCTGCCGCTGACGGGCCGCGGTGTCGTGCACCGCGTCATCACCGACCTCGCGGTGCTCGACGTGGCCGCCGACGGCTTCGTGCTCCGCGAGCTCGCGCCGGGCGTCTCCGTCGACGACGTGGTGGCGGCGACCGGCGCACCCCTCACCGTGTCCCTCGACGCCGTCCCGCCCGGCCGAGTCGCGGCGCCGAGCGGGAGTCTTCCAGGGCTCAGACGGGCCGGCGGGAGCGTGCCGCCAGCACGAGGGCGACCAGGACGCCGACCACGCTGACCGCCGCCGCCACCCAGAACGCGGCAGAGTAGGCCGCGGCGAGGTCGGTCGTGGCCGCGGCGAGCAGCGCCATCACGACCGGCGCCGCGGCCGCCGAGCCGACGGTGCGGACGACGCTGTTGAGCCCGGTCGCGGCACCCGTCTCGGTGGGCGGCGACCAGCTCACGACGAGCTGCGCGCAGATCGCGTAGCCGATGCCGTTGCCCAGGCCCAGCACGGAGAACGCCACCACGACGAGCCACGACGTCGTCGGCCAGAGCGCGAGACCCGCCGCGCCCACCGCCATGACCGCGGCGGCGGTCACGGCCGCTCCCCCGGCACCCGCCCGGCGCACCAGCCACGGCGTGGCACGACCGCCCAGGAAGACCAGCACGGCGCTCGGCAGCATGGCGAGCGCGGAGACGGTGACGCTCATCCCGTGGCCGTACCCGGTGCCGGCGGGGGCCTGCATGAGCAGCGGCAGCGCGACGTAGCAGACGTAGGGCACGAACCCGATGGCCACCGTCAGGAGGCTGACGAGGACGAGCGGGCCGTGGCGGAACGTCCGCACGTCGACCACCGGCGCGGCGGTGCGCAGCTCGACGAGCACGAGAGCGACGAGGAGCAGCACCCCGGCGACGCCCACGGCGAGGGTCCGGGCGGAGGCCCAGCCCCAGCTGCCGCCCTGGGACACGGCGAGCAGGACACCGACGAGGCCGCCCGCCAGCAGGGCGATGCCCGGCCAGTCCGTGCGTCGACGCACCGCGGGGGCACCGCCGCGCGGCACCCACGCCGCGACGAGCGCGGCGGCGACGAGGATGAGCGCGGCGCCGAGCACGAACAGCCACCGCCAGGAGAGCGCGTCGACGACGACGCCGCCCACGACGAGCGCCGCACCCGCGCCGAGCCCGATCATCCCGGGGATCCAGCCGAACGCGGCCGCGAGGCGCGGGCCCGCCAGCACCGAGCGCGCCAGAGCGAGGGCGAGCGGGAACGTCGCCGTGCTCACGCCCTGCACGACGCGCGCGGCAAGCAGCACCCCGAGGCTCGGGGCCGCCGCCGCGAGCGCCGTCGCGCCTGCGAAGACGAGCATCGCGCCGAGCAGCACGCGGCGGTGACCGAACCGGTCCCCGAGGTTCCCGACGACGGGCGCCAGGACGGCGCCGGCGAGCAGGAAGGCGGTCAGGATCCAGCCCGTGCCCTGGGCGCTCGCGTCGAGCTCTCGCCCCAGCGTGGGCAGCGCCGGGACGACGAGCGTCTGCATGAGCGAGAACGCCAGCACCGCGGCGCTCAGGGCGAACGTCACCCGGCCGGGGTGGCGGACCACCGTGCTGTCGGGAGCGGCGAGGTGGGCCGGGGGCACGGGGCTGCTAAGACCGCCGGGGTTGCTGGGGGTCTGGGGTCCGCCGGTGGACGTGGCGGTACTGGTCGGAGGCACGGCGTGCTCGCTCTCTAGGGACGTGGGTGGGCTGCGCCTCGTCGCGCGGGGCCGGATGGTCGGCTCGACGACCCGGTCCCGAGAGCGGCCCGGCTCCACCGGGGTCCCGCTGAATCGGAACGGAATCGTCGTTCCGATTCACTGTAGCACCGCCGCGACGACTACCGTGGTGCGCGTGCCTCCCGCCGCCCGCGCCGACGACCTCCCGCCCGCCGACCGCCCGCTCCCGGGCCGGCTGCGCGAGGCCCGTGCGAACGACACCGCCGTCCTCGCCGCCGCCCGCGAGGTCTTCGCCGCCCAGGGGCCGGGCGCTTCCATGGCCGACGTCGCACGGCACGCCGGCGTCGGGGTCGGCTCGGTGTACCGCCGCTACCCCACCAAGGAGGCTCTGGTCGAGGCGCTCCACGTCCAGGGCGTGCGCGACGCCGCGCGGCTCGCGGCCGACGTCGCCGACGACGTCGTGAGCGCGTCCGAGGCAGCGGCCGACGGCACGTTCGACGGCGGCGGCGCGGTGGGCGCGTTCCTCACCCGGCAGATCACCGGCGCCACCGGGCCGCTGCTGCGGCCCACCGGTGCGGGCGGCCCGCTGCCCGCCGACCTGGCGGCGGCCTCCGAGGACCTGGGCGCAGGCCTCGAGCGGCTGGTCGCCCACGACCGCGCGGCCGGCCTCCTGCCGGACGGGTTCACGAGCGCCGACGTCATGCAGCTGCTGCTGCACCTGCGCCCGTCGCTGCCGTTCCCGCGCGCCGAGGCGGACGCCCTGCACCTGCGCTATCTCGCGCTCGTCCTCGCGGGTCTGCGAGCGCGCACCCGCGACGGCGACAGCCTCGGCGACGGCCCTCGCTGGGACGAGTGGGTGGGCGCCTGGCACGACTGACCGCGACCACCCCCGCCGACCAGGCGGTTCCGCACGGAATACCCGCTCAGAAGGTGAACAACCACCTGTTCGGCGTCAGTCGTCGGTCGGTGCGTGCCGCTCGAGGAACTCGTAGACCTCGGTCGTGTCGACGCCGGGGAACGCGCCGGACGGCATCGCCGCGAGCATCGACGCGTGCGGACGGGCGCTCGGGAAGGCGTGACCGTCCCACCGCCGGGCGAGCGGAGCGGCCGGGCGCCGGCAACAGCTCTCGTCGGGGCAGCGGGACGTGCTGCGCGCCGTCGTCTCCCGACCGAGGAACCACTTGACCTGCGCGAACGGCACCCCGACGCTCACGGAGAACCGCCCGTCCGCCGTGTCCTGCACCCGCGACGTGCACCAGTACGTGCCCGTCGGCGTGTCCGTGTACTGGTAGTACGGGCTGAGCCGGTCGGCGATCCCGAACACCACGCGGGCGGTCCAGTGCCGGCAGACGTGCTGCCCCTCGACCGTGCCCAGCGGGTCCGACGGGAACCGCACCCCGTCGTTCTCGTACGCCTTGTGGATCGCGCCCGACTCGTGGACCTTCATGAAGTGCACCGGGATGCCCAGGTGCCGGGTGGCCAGGTTCGTGAACCGGTGCGCCACCGTCTCGTAGGAGACGGCGAACGCGTCACGCAGGTCCTCCAGCGAGATCGCGCGCGCCTCCTTCGCCTCGCGCAGCTGCTTCACCGCCTCCCGCTCGGGCACCAGCAGCGCCGCGCACAGGTAGTTCGCCTCGACCCGCTGGCGCAGGAACTCGCGGTAGTCGCGCGGCTCGGCATGCTCCAGCACGTGCGAGGCGAGCGCCTGGAGCACGGCCGAGCGCGCCTCGGACCGCCCGCGGATCCCGTTGCTCGGCAGGTAGACGCGGCGGTGCCGCTGGTCGATCACCGCGCGCGTGGACTGCGGCAGGTCCGGCTCGTAGTGGATCGAGAACCCCAGGTGGGCGGCCAGCTCCCCCACGGCGCGCTGCGGCAGCGGCCCGCGACCGTGCCCGACGTCGTCCAGCAGGCGACGGGCGACGATCTCCAGGTCGGGGAAGTAGTTGTCCTGCGCGCGCATGTCGGCGCGCAGCTCGGTGTTGGCCCGCCGCGCCTCCTCGGGGGTCAGGGCGCGCTCGGAGTGCAGCCGCTCGAGCTCGCGCTGCAGCCCCACGATGGCCTCGAGCGCGTCGGTCGGGAGCGACTTGCCCACCTTCACGGGGCGCACCCCGAGCGCGGAGAAGAGGGACCCTCTTTGCACGCGCTCCAGCTCGATCTCGAGCGCGTCGCGGTGCGACGGCGGCTCGGCCGACAGCAGGTCCTCGACCGTGGCGCCGAGGGCACGCGCGACCGCCTGCAGGCGCGCGATCGTGGGCTCACGCTTGCCGTTCTCAAGCATCGAGACCTGTGACGGGGCACGTCCGATGGCCTCCCCGAGCTGTTCCAGGGTCATGCCGCGACGGGTGCGCAGGTGCCGGATACGGCGGCCGATCGTGAGGGCGTCCGCCTCCTGATCGATCGGCAGCGTCGCGTCGTCCCGGGTACCGGGCCGCGGGTCGGTCGAGATCGCCATGCTCGAGGGTGACACGGCGCACACCTTCCGTCCAGGAGAAGAACCCGCAAAGTTCTCCGCGACAGTCCTGGCCGCGGGGTGGCGCGCCGGGCCAGGGTCGTGGTCAAGGACGACGGCGGGCCACCGCCGTCGCCGCACGACGAGAGACGAGAGAGGCACGACATGACCGCGATCCTCGAGCCCCGCAGCGCCGCCCACCGGGCCGGCGACCAGACGCAGACCGCCGCGGAGCTGGCCGAGCAGTGGGCGACCGACCCCCGCTGGGCGGGCATCCGGCGCACCTACACCGCCGAGGACGTCGTCGCGCTGCGGGGGTCGGTCGGCGAGGAGTTCACCCTGGCCCGGCGCGGCGCCGAGCGCCTGTGGCGCCAGCTGCACGAGGAGGACTTCGTCAACGCTCTCGGCGCCCTGACCGGCAACCAGGCCGTGCAGCAGGTGAAGGCCGGCCTGCAGGCCATCTACCTCTCCGGCTGGCAGGTCGCGGGCGACGCGAACCTCGCGGGCCAGACCTACCCCGACCAGTCGCTCTACCCGGCCAACTCGGTGCCCGCCGTGGTGCGCCGCATCAACAACGCGCTGCTGCGCGCCGACCAGATCGACGTCGCGGAGAGCTCCGCGAACGGCACCACGCCGTCCATCGACTGGCTGGCCCCGATCGTGGCCGACGCCGAGGCCGGCTTCGGTGGGCCGCTCAACGCGTACGAGCTGATGCGCTCGATGATCGCGTCCGGCGCGGCCGGCGTGCACTGGGAGGACCAGCTCGCCAGCGAGAAGAAGTGCGGCCACCTGGGCGGCAAGGTGCTCGTCCCGACGCAGCAGCACGTGCGCACCCTCAACGCGGCACGCCTCGCGGCCGACGTCTCGGACGTGCCGAGCGTCGTCATCGCCCGCACGGACGCCGAGGCCGCGACGCTGATCACCTCGGACGTCGACGAGCGCGACCGCGAGTTCCTCACCGGCGGGCGCACGGGCGAGGGCTTCTACGAGGTGCGCAACGGCATCGAGCCCTGCATCGCCCGCGCCAAGGCCTACGCCCCGTACGCCGACCTCATCTGGATGGAGACGGGCACCCCCGACCTGGAGCTCGCGCGGTCGTTCGCCGAAGCCGTCAAGGCCGACTTCCCCGACCAGATGCTCGCCTACAACTGCTCGCCGTCGTTCAACTGGAAGAAGCACCTGGACGACGCGACGATCGCGACGTTCCAGCGCGAGCTCGGCGCGATGGGCTACACCTTCCAGTTCATCACCCTCGCCGGCTTCCACGCCCTCAACTACTCGATGTTCGACCTCGCCCACGGCTACGCCCGTGAGCAGATGTCCGCCTACGTGCGGCTGCAGGAGGCCGAGCTCGCCGCCGAGGAGCGCGGCTACACCGCGACGAAGCACCAGCGCGAGGTGGGCACCGGCTACTTCGACCGCGTGTCGACGGCGCTCAACCCCGACGCCGCCACCCTCGCGCTCGCCGGCTCCACCGAGGCCGCGCAGTTCTGACCCTGCCACGCCCGCTCAGCCCCACCCCCGCCCAGCCCCGACGCCCGGAGGCACGCCATGACCACGCTCACGTCCCCGACCACCGCTCCCCCGCGCACCGCCCCGGTGCCGGTCGTCGCGCCGGCCGTCGGCACCCCGCTCGCCGACACGGCACCCGGGCCGTCGGCCTGGGGCACGGCAACCCTCGGCGCAGGGCACCTCACCGTCACGGCGCCCCTCGGGCCGCGCGACGAGGAGATCCTCACCCCGCAGGCGCTGGCCTTCCTGGCGCTGCTGCACGACCGGTTCGCCGACGACCGCACGTCGCTCCTGCTGGAGCGCCAGCGCCGCATGCGGCGCATCGCCGACGGCGACGACCCGGACTTCCACCCGGCCACCCGGCCCGTGCGCGACGACCCGTCCTGGCGGGTCGCCGGCTCGGCCGGGGCGCCCGGGCTGGGCGACCGGCGGGTCGAGATCACGGGACCGACGGACCCGAAGATGACGATCAACGCGCTCAACTCGGGCGCCCGGTGCTGGCTGGCCGACGCCGAGGACGCGCAGTCGCCGACCTGGCGGAACGTCGTCGAGGGCCAGCTCGCCCTGCACGACGCGATCCGCGGCACGCTGACCTTCACCAACCCCGCGGGCAAGCGGTACGCCCTGCGCTCGACGGACCTGACCGAGCTGCCGACGATCGTCTTCCGGCCGCGCGGGTGGCACCTGTTCGAGTCGCACCTGGCCTACACGGGGCCTGACGGGTCCACGCAGCCGGCGTCGGGCACGCTGGTCGACTTCGGCCTGTACCTGTTCCACAACGCGGCCGAGCTGGTCGCCCGGGGGCGGGGGCCGTACTTCTACCTGCCCAAGCTGGAGGGCTACCGGGAGGCGCGGCTGTGGAACGAGGTCTTCGAGGTGGCGCAGGACGCCCTCGGCATCCCGCGGGGCACCGTCCGGGCGACCGTCCTCATCGAGACGCTGCCCGCCGCGTTCGAGATGGAGGAGATCCTCTACGAGCTGCGCGACCACTGCGCGGGGCTGAACGCGGGCCGCTGGGACTACCTGTTCTCGGTCATCAAGTGCTTCCGCACGCGGGGGTCGTCGTACGTGCTGCCCGACCGGGCGCAGGTGACGATGACGGCGCCGTTCATGCGGGCGTACACGGAGCTGCTGGTCGCCACGTGCCACCGGCGCGGGGCGCACGCCATCGGCGGGATGAGCGCCTTCGTCCCTGACCGCCGCTCCCCCGAGGTGACCGAGCGCGCCGTCGAGCAGGTGTGGACCGACAAGACCCGCGAGGCGCACGACGGGTTCGACGGCACCTGGGTGGCCCACCCGGACCTGGTGGAGGTGGCGCGCGGCGCGTTCGACGAGGTGCTGGGCGAGCGCGAGCACCAGGTGGACCGGCTGCGGGACGACGTCGAGGTGGGCCAGGCCGAGCTGCTCGACGTCGCGTCGGCCCGCCGGTCGGGCGCGACGGTCAGCGCCGCGGGGCTGCGCACCAACGTCTCCGTCGGGGTGCGGTACATCGAGTCGTGGCTGCGCGGCGTGGGCGCGGCGGCCATCGACCACCTCATGGAGGACGCGGCCACGGCGGAGATCTCCCGCTCGCAGGTGTGGCAGTGGGTGGCGTCGGGCACGACGACGGAGGACGGCCTGCCGATCACGCGCGTGCGCTGCGAGGCCGTGCTGCGCGACGTGCTGCGCGGGCTGCCGCGGTCGCCCGGCGACCGGTTCGACGACGCGGCGGCCCTGTTCCGCGAGGTCGCGCTCGGCGAGGAGTTCCCGCCGTTCCTCACCACCGGCGCCTACGCCCGCTACCTGGCCGGCTGAGCGCTCCCGGCCCGGTCGCCGAACAGGTGGTGACGCACGTTCTGAGCGGTCAGAGCGTGCGTCACCGCCTGTTCGGCGAGTCGGCGCCGGGGGCTGTGGACAACGGCCGAGGGCGTCGGCGCCGCTGCGGCAGAGTGACGAGGCATGGACACCACCCTCACCTTCCGCCCGGGCGACCTGGTCGCCGACGACGCCGCGCTCCTGGAGCTCGCCCGATTCCTCGCCGACGGCACGTTCGCACGCCGGCGCACCCTCACCGTCACCTGGCTCGACGCCGACGACCGGCTCCTCGGCGTCGCGCTGCCCCTCGAGGACGTGCCCGCCCGACCCGACCCGGAGACCCTCGCCGGGCTGAGCGCCGTGCTGCGCAGCGTCGTCGACGACGAGGCACCCGGCGGCTCCGCCGTCGCCGTGCTGGACCGGCCCGGTGACGCCACCGTCACCGCCGACGACCGTGCCTGGAACCGCGGCCTGCGCGAGCAGGCCGCCGCCCAGGACGTCCGGCTGCGCGGCTTCTTCGTCGCCGCCGGCGGGCAGGTGCGCCCGCTGACCCTGGACGACGCGTAAGGTCGCAGGCTCCGACCTCGTGACGACGGTCGTCTCGCTGCCACCGCGGGCCGCCCCCAGCGGTGCCCTCCTGCCCCCCGAACCTGTCCCGTCGAGGCGTATGCCCTGGACTTCCAGGCTTCGGCGGCATACTTTCACCTCGGCAGCATGCTGTGATCTGCTTCACACGGTGTGCGGGCCGGCCGAGGAGGGAGCACGACCGTGGCCGACGTCCTGGTGCTCAACGCGGGCTACGAGCCCCTGCACCGCGTGTCGGTCAAGCACGCCATCACGATGCTGGTGCGCGAGGTCGCGGTGGTCGAGGAGGCGGTGGAGGGCCACCGGTTCGGGCCGTACCCGATGCCGCGGGTGCTCCGCCTGGTGCGGTACGTCGCGATGCGCTGGCGCTACCACTCCGCCGGCCGGCCGGCGGTCACGAAGGACGGGGTGAAGCGGCGCGACGGCGCGTGCGCGTACTGCGGCGGCGCCGCGGAGACCGTCGACCACGTGATCCCCCGCTCCCGCGGCGGCGACTCGACGTGGCTCAACCTGGTCGCGGCGTGCGAGCGGTGCAACGGCCTCAAGGCCGACCGCACCCCGCTGGAGGCGGGCATGCCGCTGCTGCTCGCCCCGTACGTGCCGCCCGCCGAGCACGGCCTCGTGCGACGGCGACGGCGCGCCGCCGCGACGGCCGCCGCCTGACCCGAGGGTCGGGCGGCGGCCCGGCAGGTGCGGAGCCGGCCGTCAGGCGGCGGGCTCGTCGTCGTCCGGCAGGTCCGGCACGACCGACAGCGACCCGGTGACGGCGACGACGCCGGCGCTGCCGCCCGTCTCCGCAGAGGTGAGCGCGCGCGACGCGATCACGCTGCTCGCGAAGTTCGCGTGGCACTCGGTGCAGTACCACTCCGGCGTCGGCACGGGCACCTCGAAGCCGCCGTAGACGACGTCGGGCTCGGCGTTCATCACGTCGTCCTGGAACGTCATGCCCCACACGATGCGCTTGGTCTTGCCACGCGCTCCGCAGCCGGGGCACTGCGGGCGCATGCGCGCCCGCTGCGACGAGACGGAGTGCGCGTGCATGAGGTCGTGGCACTGCTCGCACAGCAGGTGCACGTCGCGCACGAGCTGCTCGAGGGTGCGGCCGCCGGCCGTGGTCGTGCCGAGCCGGACGGCGCCGTCGTCGTGCGCCTGCATGCGGTGCACGTCGACGAACCGCTCGCAGGTGGCGCAGCGCTCCTCGCGCCGCATCGACCAGCCGGTGACGGCACGGTGGCCGAGGATGCGCAGGGCGTGCACGTCCGGCGCGGTCGCGCCGGCGCCGCAGTCGCCCGGGTCGAGGGTGTGCACCGGGCCGCCGCGGAACTGCTCGGCGACCCCGTCGAGCACGAGCCGCGCGTGCTCCGGCGGCAGCCAGCCGGAGGACCCGGTGTAGGTGTCCGCCCCGTCGAACAGGTCGGCCCAGACGATCGGGCGGTCGGGACCGAAGAGGTCGTCGCTCACCCAGCTCTCGCCGTGGGTGGCTCCCATGAGCTCCACGGCCGCGACGACGCCCGCGTCCCCGAGGACCGTCACGACCACGTCGCCCCGCTGCGGCCCGTCGGGCCCGCCCGGCAGCCGGTGCTCCGGCGAGCGGGTCGCGATCGCGACGGACTCCGTGAGCCAGTCGGTCGACCAGTGGAGGTAGACGGACGGCACGAGCCACGCGGGCAGCGCCGACAGGGAAGGGAGGGTCTCTCGGGTCACCCGCAGAACATATCGGGCGCGGACCCTCCGACACCACGGGCGGGGTCGTTCCCGTCGCGACGTCGGCGCGCTAGGTTCCGGACCAGGCACGACGGCGTCGCCGCTCCGCACCGTGCACGAACATCAGGCACCGCCGCCGCCCGCCGTCGAGCTGCTGCTGCGAGGAGGCACGGGATGAACGTGGGACTCTGGGTCGCCGCCGGGCTGCTGGCCCTGCTCTACCTGGCCGTCGGTGTCGGGAAGCTCACCCGCAGCCGCGACCGGCTGCGGTCGGCCATGGGGTGGGTCGAGGACTTCCCCGGCGTCGTCGTCCGGTTCATCGGCCTCATGGAGATCGCCGGCGCGCTCGGTCTCGTCCTGCCGCAGGCCACCGGCGTCCTGCCCTGGCTGACCCCGGTCGCGGCGACGTGCCTCGCGGTGCTGCAGGCGCTGGCGATCGGGGTGCACGTGCGCCGCCGGGAGCTCGGGCAGCTGTGGATCAACGTGCTCCTGCTGCTCGCCGCGGCGTTCGTCGCCGTCGGGCGCTTCGCCGGCTGGTGACGACACCGGCCCGCGCTCTCACGTCAGGGCCCCGCCAGCGCGACCGACTCCGCGTCGGTGAGCAGCCGCGAGCGGATGAGAAAGCGCACCCCCTCGGGCGCCTCCACGCTGAACCCGGAGCCCCGCCCCGGCACCACGTCGATCGTCAGGTGCGTGTGCCGCCAGTACTCGAACTGCGCGCGGCTCATCCACACGGGCACGGTGAAAGCCTCCCCCGTCGCCCCGGCCTCGCCGACCGGGCCGTCGGTCACGACCAGGTCTCCCAGGTGCACGTCGGCGTCCCCGAGCAGGAAGTCACCGTCCGGGTAGCACATCGGGCTGGACCCGTCGCAGCAGCCGCCGGACTGGTGGAACATCAGCTCGCCGTGCTGACGCCGCAGCCGGGCGAGGAGCCCGGCCGCGGCGTCGGTCACGGCGACCCGGGCGGGGCGTGCCCCGTCGTCGTCGCTCATGGTGTGGTCCGGCCTCCTAGAAGAACCCGAGCTTCTGGCCCGAGTAGCTGACCAGCAGGTTCTTGGTCTGCTGGTAGTGGTCGAGCATCATCTTGTGGTTCTCGCGCCCGACGCCGGAGCCCTTGTACCCGCCGAAGGCCGCGGCCGCCGGGTAGGCGTGGTAGCAGTTCGTCCAGACCCGTCCGGCCTCGATGGTGCGCCCGGCCCGGTACGCCGTCTCGCCCTGGCGGGACCAGACCCCGGCCCCCAGGCCGTAGAGGGTGTCGTTGGCGATCTTCATCGCGTCGTCGAAGTCCGCGAAGTCGGTCACCGACACCACCGGCCCGAAGATCTCCTCCTGGAAGATGCGCATGGTGTTCTTGCCCTCGAAGACGGTCGGCGTGACGTAGTAGCCGCCCGCCAGGTCGCCGTCCAGCTCGGCCCGGTGCCCGCCCGTGAGGACCTTCGCACCCTCGGCCTTGCCGATGTCGATGTAGGACAGGATCTTCTCGAGCTGGTCGTTGCTCGCCTGCGCGCCGATCATCGTGTCCGTGTCCAGCGGGTTGCCCTGCTTCACCGCCTTGGTGCGCTCGAGGGCGTCGCCCAGGAACTGGTCGTAGATGTCGGACTGGATGAGGGCCCGCGACGGGCAGGTGCACACCTCGCCCTGGTTGAGGGCGAACATGGTGAACCCCTCGAGCGCCTTGTCGTAGTAGTCGTCCTTGGCCGCGGCGACGTCGGAGAAGAAGATGTTCGGGCTCTTGCCACCCAGCTCCAGCGTCACGGGGATGATGTTCTGCGACGCGTACTGCATGATCAGGCGGCCCGTCGTCGTCTCGCCGGTGAAGGCGATCTTGCGGATGCGCGACGACGACGCGAGCGGCTTGCCCGCCTCGACGCCGAACCCGTTGACGACGTTGACGACGCCCGCGGGCAGCAGGTCGCCGATGAGGTCCATGAGGAACAGGATCGACGCCGGCGTCTGCTCGGCCGGCTTGAGGACGACGGCGTTGCCCGCCGCGAGCGCCGGGGCGAGCTTCCAGGTCGCCATGAGGATCGGGAAGTTCCAGGGGATGATCTGCCCGACCACGCCGAGCGGCTCGTGGAAGTGGTAGGCGATCGTGTCCTCGTCGATCTCCGAGATCGACCCCTCCTGGGCGCGGATCGCGCCGGCGAAGTAGCGGAAGTGGTCGATGGCGAGCGGGATGTCGGCGGCGAGCGTCTCACGCACGGGCTTGCCGTTCTCCCAGGTCTCGGCCACCGCGATCTTCTCGAGGTTCGCCTCCATGCGGTCGGCGATCTTGTTGAGGACGTTCGCCCGGTCGGTGACGGAGGTGCGACCCCAGGCGGCCGCCGCGCCGTGGGCGGCGTCGAGCGCGCGCTCGATGTCGGCGGCGTTGCCGCGCGCCACCTCCGTGAACGTCTGCCCGGTGACCGGGCTGGGGTTCTCGAAGTACTGGCCGCTCGACGGCGGCACGTACTCCCCGCCGATCCAGTGGTCGTACCGCGCGCGGTACTCGGCGATCGCCCCGGGCTGGCCGGGGGCTGCGTAGACGGTCATGCTGCCTCCTCGCGTGGCGGCGCCTCGTCGCGCCGCGTTGCGCCGACGGTAGGACGCCGAGGGTTGCAGTCCCGTTGCACCTCGAGGCGGGTGGCGCTAGCCGAGCTCGGCGTCGAGCAGCGTGAGGCGCGCCCGTGCCCGCACGGCCCGGGGGCTGCCGGCGGGCGTGACGGCGAGGAGCCGGGACCACGCCGCGTGGTCGTCCGCGCCGTCGGTGCCGCACACCCAGGCGTCCAGCACGTCCGGGTCCCCGGAGGCGAGGACGGCGGCGCGCACCTCGGCGGACAGCTCGGCCCGCAGCCGCTCGACCCCCGGCGCGACGGACCGCGGCAGCAGCGGCGCGTAGGCGGTGACGGCGCTCCGCACGTCGCCGAGCGCGAGCGCCGCGCGGACCTCGTCGGCGTCGCTGCGCAGGGGGCGGGCGAGCCGGTACGGTCGCGACCCGGCGAGCAGCGGCCCGACGACGTGCCGCAGCCGGGAGACCTCCGCACGGACGGTGACGTCGGACAGCGCGCCGGGGTGCAGCAGCACGGCGAGCTCGTCCGCGCCCAGGCCGCGCGGGTGCTCGGCGAGGAGCAGCAGGATCTCCGCGTGCCGCAGCGAGAGCGGTCGGTCGCCGTCCGGCCCTCGCAGCGCGGGCCGGCCCAGCACCTGCAGGCCGGCGGGCGGTCCGGTGCCGGGGCGCGGCGGGCCGGCCGCCCTCGTGGCGAGCTCCCGCTCGACGGTGGCGACGGTGGCGCGCACCAGCGACAGCACGACGTGCGTCGCCGCGGCCCGTCGGCCGGTGATGTCGAGCACGCCGAGCACGCGTCCGGTGGCGGGGTCGCGGACGGGCGCGGCGGCACAGCTGAGCCCCTGCACCGGGCGGGAGAAGTGCTCGGCGCCGATCACCTGGACCGCGCGCCGGGTCGCGAGGGCCGTGCCGGGCGCGTTGGTGCCGACGCTCTCCTCGCGCCAGACGGCGCCCTCGACGAACCCGACGCGGTCGACCGTCCTGCGAAGGCGGTGGTCACCCTCGACCCACAGCAGGCGGCCGACCTCGTCCGAGACGGCGACCACGAGCCCGTCGTCGGCCGCGCCGTCGACCACGAGCTCGCGCACCACGGGCATCACGGAGGCGAGGGGATGGGTGGTGCGGTAGGCGGCGAGGTCGGCGTCCCCGAGCGGGTCCGGGGGGTGCGGGGTGTCCGGGTCGACGCCGCTGCGCACGGACCGGCGCCACGAGTCGGCGACGACCGGGTCGATGCCGCCGGGCAGCTCGCCGGTGTCGAGGAAGCGCTCGTACGCCGCGCGGACGGTGCGCGGGTCACGACGCACGCCGGCGGCGTGTCCGGCGGGGACACGGTTCCCTGGCATCGCGACCTCCCGACGTCGTCGTCCGGGCGCGGCCAGTCTAGGGGGCTCCTCTGCCGACGGCGGGGTCAGTCCCGCAGCGCGAGGCGGCGCGCGAGGACGGCGCAGACCACCAGCTGGAGCTGGTGGAAGATGATCACGGGCACGGCGACGACACCGGCCGCCGCGACGGGGAAGAGCACGCTGGCCATGGGCAGGCCGGTCGCGAGGGACTTCTTGGACCCGCACATGAGCAGGGCGATCCGGTCCTCGACCGGCAGCCTCAGCAACGCGCCGCCCCACCACGTGAGGCCGAGCATGACGGCGAGCAGCACCCCGCTCACGACGACCAGGGCCACGATCGCCCAGCCCGAGATCCCGGCCCAGACGCCCGCCGAGCTCGCACCGGCGACGGCGGACAGGACGACGACCAGGATCGTGCCGCGGTCGACGCCGAGGGTGAGCCATCGGCGGGCGCGGACCCGGTCGCCTGCCCACGGCTGCAGCAGCTGGCCGACGACGAACGGGAGCAGCAGCTGCAGCAGCACCGTCTGGAGGCCGTCCAGCCCGTGCCCGGCGGCGGCACCCCCGCTCCCGTCGGCGTCGCTCATGAGCCCGAGCACGAGCAGCGGCGTGAGCACCATGCCCAGCACGTTGGACACGGTGGCGCCGCAGATCGCGCCGGCGACGTTGCCGCGCGCCACGGAGGTGAACGCCACCGACGACTGCACGGTCGACGGCAGCAGCGACAGGTAGAGCATCCCGGCGGCAAGCGGCGCGCCGACCAGCGGCGTCACCGCCCAGGCGACCACGAGCCCGAGCAGCGGGAAGACGACGTACGTGGCCGCGAGGATGCCGCCCTGCAGGCGCCAGCTGCGCAGGCCGGCCCACACCTCACGGGTGGACAACCGCATGCCGTAGACGAGGAAGAGCGCCGTCACCGCGACGTCCGCCGCGATGTCCAGCACGTGCTGGGCCCCCGCCGGGACGGGGACCACGAGGCCGAGGACGAGGACGAGGAGGAGGGTGACGACGAACGGGTCGACCCAGCGGTTCAGCACACGACGCACCGCGCGAGTCTAGGCAGGCGGGGCGGCGCGGACCTCCACCGCGTTGCGCCACGGGTCGTCGAAGCGCAGGACGGCGCCGTCGTGCCGTACGGCGACGCCCGCCCGGTCCAGCCGCTCGCGCAGCGCGCCGACGTCGTCGGTCCCCGGCACGGTGAGGGCCACCGTGCCCAGGCCGAGGGTCGACGCGCGCGGCCCGGCGCCCCGGCTGTGCCACGTGTTCATCGCCATGTGGTGGTGGTACCCGCCGGCGGAGACGAACAGCGCGCCGGGCACGCTCGCCGTCTCCGCGAAGCCGAGGGTGTCGACGTAGAAGGCACGGGCGGCCGGCACGTCGCCCACCTGCAGGTGCACGTGCCCGACGACGGCGCCCGCCCCGGCGGCCCGCGTCGCGGCGGCACGGGCCTCCGGGTCGGTCGTGGCCAGGGCGTCGCGCGCGGCGTCGGTGAGGTGGTCGCCGAGGAAGGCGTTCGGGTCGAGGAAGAGGGTGGCCATGCGCACGTGCGTGCCGTCCCACGCCCACTGGTCGCGCGGGCGGTCGGCGTACAGCTCGACCCCGTTGCCCTCCGGGTCCGTGAAGTAGAACGCCTGGGACACCAGGTGGTCCGCGCTGCCGACGAACGTGCTCGGCGCCGTCGTCGCGACGGACGCGAGCGCGTGCGCGAGCCCGGGCTCGTCGTCGAACAGCACGGCCGTGTGGAACAGGCCGGCCTCCCCGCGACCAGGGGCGGGCAGGTCGCGCGTGCGGTGCAGCACGACCAGCGGCGTCGCGCCGCGGCCCAGCACCGTCGTCTCCTCGGCCCGGACGCCGGCCGGGAGCTCGAGGCCCTCGGGCACGGCGAGCTCCGTGAGCGTGAGGGCGTCGCGGTAGTAGCGCGTCATGAGGTCGAGGTCGCGCACGTGCAGCGTGACCGCGTCCATCCGCGTGTCGTCGGCGAGACGGTCGCCGGGGAGGGCGGGCATCACGCGTCCAGGGCGCGACGCAGGCCCTCGGCCAACGGCGTGGTGGGACGGCCGATCAGGCGCGCGAGGTCGCCCGAGGTCTCGGCGAGCAGGCCGTCCCGGGTGTCGCCGTCCAGCGCGACGACGAAGCCGGCCGTGCCCTCGTCCAGGCCCGCGGCCAGCAGGGCCGCGCGGTGCTCGTCGGCCGTGAGCCGCCGGTAGGTCACCGGACGGCCGAGGATCTCGGCGGCGGCGGCCGCGAGATCGTCGAAGTCCCAGGCCACGTCGCCGGACAGCTCGTACACGGCGCCGTCGTGGCTCCCGGCAGGGCTCCCACCGAGGCGCGCGTCGAGCGCGACGACGGCGGCCGCCTCCGCGTAGTCGGCGCGGCTGGCGCTGGCGACGCGGCCGTCGCCGACGGAGCGGACGATCTCGCCGCTCTCGCCTGCCCCGCGCACGTCGTCGAGGTAGTTCTCCGTGTACCACCCGTTGCGCAGCACCGTGGTGGACAGGCCCGACGCGGCGAGCAGCTCCTCCGTGGCCTTGTGCTCGGGCGCGAGGACGAGCGGGGACGTGTCGGCGTGCGGCGCGCTGGTGTAGATCACGCGGCCGACGCCCGCGCCCTTCGCCGCGTCGATCACGGCGCCGTGCTGGCGCACGCGCTGACCGACGGCGGAGCCGGAGACGAGGACCAGGACGTCCACGCCGTCCAGAGCGAGGGCGAGGGTCTCGGGGCGGTCGTAGTCGGCCTCGCGGACGACGACGCCGCGCGCGGCGAGGTCGGCGACCTTCTCCGTCGAGCGCGCGAGGGCGACCACGTCGGCGGGCGCGGCGCCCCGGGCCAGGAGGGACTCGACGACGAGGCGGCCCAGGTGGCCGCTGGTGCCGGTGACGGCGATGGTCATGGTGTGCTCCTTGATGAGGACGGCTCGGGTGCACGGCTGCGTGGCCGCCCTGCCAGCATGCGCTAACTTTTCGTTAGTGCCAACCAGCAGACGGTGCGCTCTTCGTCACAGTGCCGTCGTCCGGTGAGCGCCGTATCCTGGACGGGTGACCCCCGACTCCCCCGCCGACCTTCTCGACCAGGTCGCGACCGGCCCGACCGACGCGATGATCGCCGACGTCTTCTCGCGCGGGTGCACGTCCCGGCAGGCCCTGGAGGCCGTCACGGGCCGGTGGGGCGTCCTGACCGTCGCGGGGCTGCGCGACGGCGCCGTCCGGTTCAACGCCCTGCGCCGCCGGATCGACGGCGTGAGCGAGAAGATGCTCGCCCAGACCCTGCAGGCCCTCGAGCGCGACGGCATGGTCGCGCGCGAGGTGCGGACCACCATCCCCCCGCACGTCGAGTACTCGCTCACCGACCTCGGCCGCAGGGTGGCCGACCGGCTGGTCGGGCTCATCGACGTGCTCGAAGGCGCCGTCGACGAGGTCAGCGCGGCGCAGCAGCGCTACGACAGCCGTCGCGACGGCTCATGACGCCCGACGCCCCCGCGCCCGGTGCCATCTCGACCGGCGCCACGGCGCCCGATGCCTCCGCGCCCAGCGCCACCGCGACCGGGCGGGCCGTCGCCGTCCTGCTCGCCGCCGGCGCAGGCACGCGTCTGGGCCGCGGCCCGAAGGCGCTGCTCCCCCACCGGGGCCGGACGCTCGTCGAGCACCTGACGGGCGTCCTCGCCGCCGGCGGCTGCGACGACGTGGTCGTCGTCCTCGGCGCGGACGCCCCCCGCGTCGCGGCCACCACCGACCTTGGCCGCGCGCGCGTCGTCGTGAACGAGCACTGGGCCACGGGCATGGCCTCGTCCCTCCGGGTCGGCGTCGCCGCCGCCCTCGACGACCATGATGACCACGACGGCAACGACGGCAACGACGGCCACGACGTCCCGCGCGTCACCCGCGTCGTCGTCGCGCACGTCGACCAGCCCGGCGTCGTGCCCGACGACGTCGCCCGCCTGCTGGCCGCGCACCGGCCCGGCCGTGTCACCGTCTCCCGCTGGGCGGACGCCCCGGTGCCGGACGAGGCACGGCCGGGCTGGTCGCACCCGCTCGTGCTGGACGCGACCCTCGCCTCCCCGGCGGCCGCGAGCGCCGCGGGCGACGCCGGGGCGCGCGCCTTCCTGCGCGCGCACGCCGACCTCATCGACGTCGTCGTGCACCCGGGCGACGGACGAGACGTCGACACCGCGGCCGACCTCGACCTGCTGGCCTGAGCTCTCGCGCCGCCGTGCGACGGCCGGTCACGCCCGCGCGGCCTTGATCCCCAGGTAGACCTTGTCGCGCGCGAGCGGGAGGTCGGTGAACCGCACCCCCGTGGCGGCCCGCAGCGCGTTCGCCAGCGCCGGGGCGACCGGGTTGAACGGGCTCTCGCTCATCGACTTCGCGCCCATCGGCCCCGTCGTGTCCGTGGTGCGCGCGAAGTAGACCTCGCTGCGCGGCACGTCCGCGAACGTGGGCAGGTGGTACTGGCGGAAGATGTCGGTCGTGACGCGGCCCGCGTCGTCGATCACCACCTCCTCGAACAGGGCGGCGCCGAGCGCCTGCGCGATGCCACCCTCGACCTGGCCGCGGCACTGGCGCGGGTTGACGACCTCTCCGGCGTCGGCCGCCTGCACGCTCTGCAGGATGCGGATCTCCCCGGTGCCGCGGTGCACGGCCACGCGGAAGCCGTGCACGTTGAACGCGACCGACCGCGGCGTCCCGCCCCAGCGCCCCTCCGCCTCCAGCCGCACCCCCGCGGCATCGGCGTGCCGGGCGACGTCGGCGAAGGACAGGGTGCGCCCGGCGGCCTCGACCGCGCCGGGCACCAGCCTGCACTCCGCGACCTCGACGCCGAGGACGGTCGCCGCGAGCGCCGTGACCTGGGTGGCGAGCTCGGTGGCCGCGGCGAGGGACGCCTTCCCCGCCACCACCGTGCCGGTGGAGCCGAAGGCTCCCGTGTCGTGCTCCACGAGGTCGGTGTCCGACTGTCGCACGGCCACGTCGCCGGCCCGCTGCCCCAGAGCGCTCGCGACGAGCTGGGCGTGCACGGTCGTCGTGCCGTTGCCGAACTCCGCGGTGCCGACCTCCGCCTCCACCACCCCGTCGCGGCGCAGCCGGGCGCGCGCGTGCGCGACGTGCCCGCGGGGCGGCACGGTGTCGATCATCGACACGGCCGTCCCCTCGCCCACGCCCCACTCCTCGCCGAGCCAGGGCAGCGTCAGGTCGGCCGGGTCGGCGCCGTATTCCGCAACGTCCCGTGCCCGGCCGCGGGCCAGGGCGTCGTCGGCCAGCTCGATGCACTGGTCGAGGCCGTAGCTGCCGAAGAGCACGTCCTCCTCCGGCTCCGGGTTGAGGGACAGCATCGGGTCGCCCTCGCGCACCACGTTCCGGCGTCGCAGCTCGAGGGGGTCCAGACCGAGCTGCCGGGCGAGCTCGTCCATCGCGGACTCGACCGCGAAGATCATCTGGCTCAGCCCGTAGCCCCGGAACGCGCCCGCGGGCAGGGTGTGCGTGTAGACGCAGTGCGCGTCGACCTTCTTGTTCGCGCAGGTGTACACGGCGATCGACTCGCCGCACCCGTGGAACATCACGCCCGGACCGTGGTTGCCGTACGCGCCGGTGTTGCTCAGCACGTCCAGGTGCAGCGCCGTCAGGGTGCCGTCGCGGCGCGCGCCCGCCCGCACCCGGATGCGGAACGGGTGGCGCGTCGTCGTGCCGACGAACGTGTCCGTGCGCGTGAGCTCGAGCTGCACGGGGCGGCGCAGCCGGAGCGCCGCGAGGGCCACGACGTCCTCGACCAGCACCTCCTGCTTGCCACCGAAGCCGCCGCCCACGCGTTCGCACAGCACGCGGACGCGGTCCGGCGGCAGGTCCAGCACGCGTGCCAGGAGGCGGCGGGCGAGGAACGGCACCTGGGTGGAGGACCGCACCACGAGCCGCCCGTCGTCGTCGAACGACGCGATGGCGGCGTGGGTCTCCAGGGCCGCGTTCTGCACGCGCTGGGTGCGGTACGTCGCCTCGTGCACGACGTCGGCCTCCGCGAGCCCCGCCTCGACGTCGCCGAGCTCGCTGTGCACCTCGGCGACCACGTTGGCGCCCGGCCGCGAGACGCGCGCCTGCACGGCGTCCAGCTCCGGGTGGACCAGCGGCGCGCCCGGCTGCATCGCCTGCTCGGGATCGATCACGGCGGGCAGCACCTCGTACTCGACACGCAGCTGGCGCACGCCCTCTTCCGCGGCGGCCACCGAGTCGGCGACGACGGCGGCCACGCGCTGCCCGACGAACCGCACCACCTCGTCCAGGACGCGCGTGTCGTCGGGGTCGTCGGTCCACTGCTCGTGCTGGGCGGTGCTGAACCGCGCCGCGGGGGCGTCGGCGTGCGTGAGCACCGCCTGGACGCCCGGCACCGCGAGGGCCGCGGAGGTGTCGATCGCGATCACCCGCGCGTGCGCGTGGGGCGAGCGCACCAGCTTCAGGTGCAGCAGCCCCGGGTAGTCGGCCGGGTCGACGTCGAGGGTGTAGCGGGCCTGCCCGGTGACCACCCCACGGCTCGCAGGGGCGGGCTCGCTCGTGCCGAACGCCGTGCCGGGAGGGAGGCCGGGAGGGGTGCCGGGCGCGGTGCCGCAGGACCCGAGCACCTCCGCGTCCTGCGTGCCGCGGACCGCGTCCTCGACCGCCCGGTACCCGGTGCACCGGCACAGGTTCCCCTTGAGGTTGCGGGGCAGGTCCGCGCGCTGCTCGTCGTCGAACGTCGCGGCGGTCATGATCATCCCTGCCGTGCAGAAGCCGCACTGGAAACCCTGCGCGTCGTGGAACCGCTGCTGCACCGGGTGCAGCCCGTCGGCGGTCGGCTCCGCAGCCGTCGCGGCGAGGCCCGCGACCGTCGTCACGTCACGCCCGGCTGCCCGCCGCGCGGGGTACACGCAGCTGTGCACCGGCACCCCGTCCACGTGCACCGTGCAGGCCCCGCAGTCGCCGCCGTCGCAGCCCTTCTTCACGCCGAGGGAGCCCTGCTCGCGCAGGAACGTGCGCAGGCACTGGCCGGCCCGCGGCACGGCGACGACGTCGCGCCCGTCCACACGGAGCACGGGCGCGGTGCTCGGGTGCGGGGCGCTCGGGTGCGGGTCGCTCGGGGAGGTGGTGCGGGGGCGGGTGGTCGCGTCGGTCATCGCCGGCCTCCGTCGGTGCGGTCGAGCAGCTCGCGGCGGATCTCCTCCGCGAGCCGGTAGGTCATGTCGCGGCGCCACGCCGGCAGGCCGTGGATGTCGTCGTGGTACAGGTCGGCGGGGATCGCGGCGTCGATCGCGGCCGACAGCGCGGCGGCGTCGGGGTGCGCGCCGGGCGCGAACCGCAGCTGGACGGGGCGCCGGGTGGACGCGGTGACGGTCAGGACGAGCGCACCGCCGTCGTCGTCCGCGTCGCGGCGGCCGATCAGCAGGACGCCGGACCGGCCCAGGTTCGTCAGGGAGAGGCGACGGAACGCCGTGCGGGCGCGCAGCGCCGCCGCCGGGACCCGGATCGCGCGCAGCAGCTCGCCCGGGCCGAGGGTGTTGCGCATGTCGCCCGTGACCAGCTCGGCGACGGGCTGCGTGCGCCGGGCGCCGCCCGGGCCCCAGACCTCCGCCATGCCGTCCAGCGCGGCGGTGAGGGACGTCATCGGGCCCGCGGGGAGGGACGTCGCGACGTTGCCGCCGACGGTCGAGGTGTTCCAGATCTTGAAGGACGCGACAAACGAGTCGCAGCACGGGCGCACGAGGTCCAGGGCGCGCCAGGAGTCGCGCACCGGCGCCGACCCAGGGTCCTGCGGGAAGGCGTAGAGCTGCGCGACGGTGCAGGTGGCGGCGATCTCGAGGCCTGCGTCGGTCACGGTGAGCGCGGGCCACCCGGCGCTCGTGACGTCGAGCAGGCGGCGCAGCGACCCGCTCCCGTACGAGAAGAGGACGGTGCCGCCGGCGAGCCACGCGTCACCCTCGCGCCAGTCGGCGGGGTCGGCGGTGGGGACCAGGTCGGTGACGGTGCTCAGGTCCACCGGGATCGCTCCTTGCTCGGGGTCGTGCTGGCGGTCGTGCTGTCGGTCGTGCTGTCGGTCGTGCCGTCCGCCCGCTTCGGGCCGGGAGCCGCGTGCAGCGGTCCGCCGGTACGGCTCAGCGGGACGGCGGAGGTGCGGCCGTAGCGCACGGTGAGCAGCTCGGCGACGACGGAGACGGCGACCTCCTCGGGTGTCACCGCGCCCAGGTCGAGCCCGATCGGCGACCGCAGCCGGGCGAGGTCGTCGGCGTGGACGCCCTCGTCCCGGAGCGCCTGCAGGCGCTGGGCGTGAGACCGCCGCGAGCCCATCGCCCCGACGTACGCGAGCGGCAGCCCGAGCGCGAGGCGCAGCGTCGGCACGTCGAACTTCGCGTCGTGGGTGAGGACCGCGACGGCGGTGCGGGCGTCGAGGCGGCCGGCCGCGGCTTCCGCGGCGAGGTACCGGTCGGGCCAGTCGACGACCACCTCGTCCGCCTGCGGGAAGCGCCGGGGGGCGGCGAAGACCTCGCGGGCGTCGACGAGGGTGACGCGGTAGCCGAGGAGGCGCACGGCCCGGACGAGGGCGCCGGCGAAGTCGTTGGCGCCCACGACGACGAACCGCGGCGGTGCCAGCCGGGTCTCGACCAGCAGCGCGACCGGCTCCTCGGGGTCCGTGCAGGTGCCGTCCACCACCCCGGGCGCGGCGTGCACGGTGGCGGCGCCGCCCGCGCGCAGGACGGCGGCGACCTGGGCGGACGCCGCGGGCAGCGCGCCGTCGTCCACGAGCCCCCGCAGCGCGTCCTCAAAGTTGTCAGAACCAGGTGCGGCCCTACCCGTACGTGGCTCTGACAGCTCTCGGGAGCCAGAGTTGTCAGCACCAGGTGAGGCCATACCCGCGCCTGGTTCTGACAGGTCGGGGAGGAGGACGGCGGTCGGGCGCGCGGTGTCGATGCGGCGCACGAGGGCGGCCGGCGTGTCGCCGTCCGCGGCCAGCTGCGCGAGCGCGAGGGCGGCCGGGTCGTCAGGGTCGCCGGGGCGCACCGGCTGCACGTGAACCTCGAGGCTGCCGCCACAGGTCAGCCCGACGGCGAACGCATCGTCGTCGGAGTAGCCGAAGGTCTCGCGGTGGCACGCGCCGACGGCGATCGCGTCGAGCGCGGCCGCGTGCACGGCCGCCTCCACGCAGCCGCCCGACAGGCTGCCGATCACGGCACCGTCGGCGCGGACGGCCATCGCGGTGCCGACGGGCCGCGGCACCGAGCCGGACGCGCCGACCACGGTGGCGACGGCGAACGGCACGGCGCCGGGCGTTCCACCAGCCGACCAGCATGAGCACCGCGAACACCCCGAGGCCGGCGTTGGTCCACACCTCCAGTGGCGTGTTGAGCCACCGGGTGTCGCGGGCGAAGTCGG
>NZ_JBSHCR010000004.1:47137-119860 GCF_053615895.1 Isoptericola sp. NPDC055881 | reverse complement strand
CCTGGATCGAGTTCTACAACACCCGACGCCGCCACCAAGCCCTCGGCGGCCTCCCACCGACCAGCCGGCTGTAACCAACGTCGTGACCGGGTACACCTAGCCGCCGGCCCGCAACACGTCGTGGCGAAGCGGCGACCGCCTCCCACAGCGTCGGTGTGCACGTGTCGACGAATTGCCATCGATCAACGGGCGCACAAGATCGCCATCGGGCGATGCGGCGGGCCTTGCGCTCGTCGATCAACTCCCTCATGTGCACGGGTGCGGCCTCGCACGCGCCAGAATTCCCTTGGCGGCCGCCCGGCTGCCGCCGGAGCATGGGCGCCATGGACCGCACCTTCGACGAGCTCGTCGCCGAGGCCGACGCCGCGCCGATGGCGGGCTGGGACTTCTCCTGGCTGGCGGGCCGCGCCACGGAGGAGCGCCCGAGCTGGGGCTTCTCGCGGCTGCTGCACGCACGGCTCGGCACCGTCGACGCGGCGCTCGACCTGCAGACCGGCGGCGGCGAGGTGCTCGCCGCCGCGCCCACGCTCCCCCGCCTGCTGGTCGCCTCCGAGGGCTGGCCGCCGAACGTCGCGGCCGCGACCGCGCGGCTGCACCCGCGCGGCGTGGCCGTCGTCGCGCACGACGACGACGCGCCGCTGCCGTTCGCCGACGCGGCGTTCGACCTCGTCACGAGCCGGCACCCGGTGGTGCCGCGCTGGGCGGAGATCGCCCGCGTGCTGCGACCCGGCGGCACCTATCTCGCACAGCACGTGGGCCCGGCGAGCGTCTTCGAGCTGGTCGAGCACTTCCTCGGCCAGCTGCCCGACGACGTACGGCGCGGCCGCGACCCGCAGGACGAGGTGGCCGGCGCCCGCGCGGCGGGGCTCGAGCTGGTCGACCTGCGAGCGGAGCGCCTGCGGATCGAGTTCCACGACGTGGGCGCGGTCGTGTGGTTCCTGCGCAAGGTCGTGTGGATGGTGCCCGGGTTCACCTCCGACGCCTACCGGACCGAGCTGCGCGCGCTGCACGACCGGATCACGACGGACGGGCCGTTCGTGGCCCACTCGTCCCGCCACCTGCTGGAGCTGCGACGGGCACCGTGACGGGATCGTGACGACATCGTGTCCGTATCGCGAGGCAACCGCCCGCCTGGTCACGAGCCCGCCCCTACGATGGCAGCCATGATCTTCAAGGCCGTGGGGGACGGCCGTCCCTACCCCGACCACGGACACGTCACCGCGAAGGACTGGGTGGACGTGCCCCCGCGCCAGGTGCGCCTCGACGAGCTCGTCACCACCAAGCGCACGCTCGACCTCGACCACCTGCTGGCGGAGGACTCGACGTTCTTCGGCGACCTCTTCGCGCACGTCGTCGAGTATCAGAACGTCCTCTACCTCGAGGACGGCCTGCACCGCGCCGTGCGCGCCGCCCTGCAGCAGCGCCCGGTGCTGCACGCTCGCGTGCTCGTGCTTCGCTGAGCCCGCCGCGCTCCCACGAACAATCCCTCGAACTCAGGTAGTTTCTTCGCGTGACATCACCCGCCCCCGACCCGGCCCGCGAGACGCGCCGCAGGCGCGAGCACGAGCGTCAGGCCGTCGTCTTCGGGCTCATCATCGTGTTCCTGCTGGTCGCCGCGCTGGCGGCCGCCGCGATGTACTCGGGCGCCTTCAGCTCCCCGTTCTCGCGCCCCATCTACACGCCCGTCGCCGAGGCCCCGCAGCCAGAGCCCTGCCTCCCCCAGGTCAAGGGCCAGCCCGACGGCGCGCTCCCCGTGCCGTACTCGAAGGTCAAGGTGCGGGTCTACAACGCCGCCGACGGCAGCGAGCCGCTCGCGGGGGCGAACGCCGACGCGCTGACCGAGCGCGGCTTCGACGTCGTCACGAGCGGCAACTGGCTCGCCAAGCTGGACCAGTCCGAGGTGCGGTTCGGCACGAAGGGCATCACGCGGGCCTACACGCTCGCCGCCCAGTACCCCGACGTCCGCCTCGTGCTGGACGACCGCAAGGGCCAGACCATCGACCTTCTCGTCGGCGAGCAGTACAGCCCCCCGCTGAGCGAGGACCGCGTGCTCCTCACGGCCGACACCCCGATGCAGGACGTCGAGGGCTGCGTGCCCGCCGCCGAGATCACGCCCATCAAGCAGGAGACCATCAAGAAGCAGGGCTGACCCCGCGGCGAGCGCGCCCTCGTCAGTCGACCGGCGACGCCGCCGCGGGAGCCGAGGCGGGCGAGGCCGGCTCCTGGCTGGTCCCGCGCCAGCGGGCCACGGCGCGCATGCCGTGGAAGATGACCAGCGCCGACGCCGTGCCCAGCGCGATGCCCTCGAAGGACAGGTCGCCGACCACCCACGTGAAGTTCGCGATGCCGACGATCAGCGGCACCGCCGCGGTGGTGAGGTTCACCGGGTTGCCGAAGTCGACCTTGCCCTGCACCCAGATGCGCGCGCCGAGGATGCCGATCATGCCGTAGAGCATCGTCGTCGCGCCGCCCAGCACACCCGCCGGGATGGTCGCGATGAGCGCACCGAACTTGGGCGACATCGACAGCAGGAGCGCGGTCACCGCAGCCACCCAGTACGCCGCGGTCGAGTACACGCGGGTCGCCGCCATGACGCCGATGTTCTCCGCGTACGTCGTGGTGCCGGAGCCGCCGCCGACGCCCGCGAGCGTCGTCGCCAGACCGTCGCTGAACAGCGCCCGGCCGGTGAGGTCGTCGAGGTTGCGGCCGGTCATCGCCGCCACCGACTTCACGTGGCCGACGTTCTCCGCGATCAGCACCAGCACGACCGGCACGAACAGCCCCAGCACCGCCGGGTCGAACGACGGCGTGACGAAGTGCGGGAAGCCGAACCATCCCGCCTCGCGGACGGTCGTGAAGTCCACCTCGCCGCGGATCGTCGCCACGACGTAGCCGATGATCACGCCCACGAGGATCGACAGGCGGCCGAGGATGCCGCGGAACAGCACCGTCACGAGGATGATCGCCGCGAGGGTGATCACGGCGGTGACCGGCGCCACCTTGAAGTTGTTCCACGCCGCAGGCGCAAGGTTCAGCCCGATGAGCGCGACGATCGTGCCGGTGACCACCGGCGGCATGACGACGTCGATCCAGCGGGCGCCGGCGAAGTGCACCAGGACGCCGATCGCGGCCAGCACGAGGCCGGTGACCAGGATGCCGCCGACGGCGACGGACTCGCCGTGCGACGCCGTCGCCGCGGTGATCGGCGCGATGAACGCGAAGCTGGAGCCCAGGTAGCTGGGGAGCCGGTTCCGCGTGACCAGCAGGAACAGCGCCGTGCCGATCGCCGAGAAGAAGAGCGTCGTCGCGGGCGAGAAGCCGGTGAGCACCGGCACGATGAACGTGGAGCCGAACATGGCCACCACGTGCTGCATCCCGATGCCGATGGTGCGCGGCCAGCTCAGCCGCTGCTCGGGGGCGACGACGTCGCCGGGTCCGACGTGCTTGCCGTCGCCGTGCTTGGTCCAGCCGAGGCTCATGGTGCTCCGTCCGTCGGGCCCAGAAATGGGCCGCCGTGCTCACCGTGGATGCTCGCCCGTGAACGTCCGGTGAAGATTGCCGCCGCACAGCGTACTTGCCGCGCCGGGCCGCACCACCACCCGGGAGCTGCCGAGGTAGTGCGAACCGCGCCGAGGTAGTTCATGACGCACGGTCATGAACTACCTCGGCGCGGTGGGAGCTACCTCGGCACGGTTCGCACTACCTCGGCGCGGCGGGAACTACCTCGCGGAGCCCCGGCCTACCTCGGCGGGAGGCGGTGCCCGATCAGGGCGAGGTTCTGCAGGGTGGCGAGGCTGCACTGTGCGGCGTCGTTGGTGGACAGGGTGCGGGCCTCGTCGATCGGCACGAGCGTCTCCGGCGGCAGGACCGGCACGGGACGGAAGGCCTCCTCCCCCATGAACTCGCCCCCGCGGAAGTAGGCACGCCACGCGACGTCCGCCAGCCCGTCGTCGCCCAGCCGGTGCGCGGCGTAGGCGGCGAGCCGGGAGTGCGCCTGCTCGAGGTTCGTGCCCGTGAGGACGGTGCCCAGCTCCGCCTGCTGCTCCGCGGGCGTCGCGAGGTAGAGGCGGCAGTACTGCAGCCAGGCGGCCTTGAAGCCGGGCGCGTCGACCAGGCCGGCGTCGACCAGCGACACCAGCTCGGAGCAGATCTCGACCAGGCCGAAGACGGCGGACAGGTGCGAGACCGTGACGCGGTCACGGTCGGTGGCGAAGCGGCCCGTGTCCAGGTCGTACAGCGCCTCGCCGGTGAAGAAGCCGTGCGGCAGCGCGCCGATGTCGGTCATCGTGCCGACAAGGCGGTCGCGCGACCGCTCGTCACCCGTGATCTCCCAGTCCGCGAGCCACGTGGCGGCCAGCGCGCTCCAGTCGGTGCCGAGCCCGACGGCGAGGGCGTCGCGGCGCGGGCGGTAGGTGGCGGCGTCGGGACGCACCTTGCGCGTCGGGTCGAGACCCAGGAACGTCCGGTCCGAGTCCCGCTGCGCGACCATGAGGTCGCGCGTGTGCTCGTCGCCCGTGAGGAAGTAGTGCGGCCGCCGGTACGCCGGCGTCGAGATCCGCAGCTGCTTGGCGCTGCAGCCCCAGTGCTGCACGTTGTGCCGGCTGCCCAGCCCCTCCCACGGGCCGGCGTGGTAGACGTCCACGTCGCCCGTGTGCCGGGTCATGCGCTCCGCGAGCCGGAAGACGTCCGCCCGGCCGGTGCGCAGGAACGACGTCCACAGCCACAGGTCCGGGGACAGCTCCGAGTTGTCCCAGGCGTAGCCGCCCACGTCGTAGCGCCACACGTGCCGGTCGGGGTCGTAGGCGTGCATGACGTCGCCGAAGTGCCAGAAGCCGTACCAGGAGCGCTGGTCCACCTGGCCGACGTAGAAGTCGAGCAGGGTGGCCAGGCGGTCCTCGAGGTCGGCACGCTCCGGGGTGCCGCGGTCCACGAGGTCCCAGTCGCCGAGGACGCCGGCGGCGTGCAGCGCCTCGGGCGTCGGCACGAGCTGGGGCCGGACGGCGGTGGCCGCGGCGAGGCGGGCCAGCACGTCGGCGTCGGGCGTGGCGGCGAAGGCGGTGACGGTGAGCTCGTGCGTGCGGCCGATGCCGTGCGCGGACCCGAACCCCGGCTCGTAGTCCTCGTACGTGATCTCGAGCGCGTCGAGCTGGTCGTCGAACGAGTCCTGGCCGAGGCCGTCGTGGTAGAAGCGCAGGTCCATCGGCGCGGCGTCGGGCGACCAGAGCCAGGTCGTGAGGGTGCCGACGTCGGAGGCCGCACCCGCGACGTCGATCCCCGTCGGGTGCGACTGCCAGAACCCGGTGAGCCCGACCGCGAGGCCGCCGGCCGTGTCGCCCAGGTAGCCGAGCCCCTCGGAGCGCGTGCCCTGCGCGACGTCGATCCACGGCCGGTCGGCCGCGGTCCTCTTCTGCACGGTGAAGCCGTGCGCGGACAGCTGGCTCAGCGACCACGCGTCCCAGGCCGGCACCCAGCGCAGCCGGTCGGTGACGCGCGCGTCCCACTCGGCGAGCGGGGGTGTAGGGCGGCCCGCCACCTGGGCGGCGCGCACGTCCGCGCCCGGGTCACGACGCAGCCCCGTGACACCCTGCACGGCCTCGCGCACCAGGCCGCCGTCGGCGCCCGCGAGGCGCACGTGCCGGTCGTACGGGGCGGCACGCAGCGGCACGTCGAACCGCACCCCCAGCGCGGCGAGGAAGTCCTGCTCCGGGTCGCCGTCCCAGACGAACGAGTGCACCAGCCGGAACGTCGGCGCCCCGGCGGCGAGCACCAGACGGAGCGTGAACGGGAGCCAGCCCGCGGCGGCGTCGTCGTGGGCGCGCTCGACGTCGCGGTGCAGGCCCGTCACCCGCACCACGGCACGCAGCGGGCCCGCCTGCTCGACGACGACCTCCCGCACGACGCCGACCGCGTCCCGGCGGGCGCGGTGGTCGGGCTCCGGGTGGTCCTGGCGGCTGGACACGAGCCGGCCGGCGCGCGCCACCTCGACGGCGCCGGTCCCCGTGCCCGCCCGCACCGACCGCACGACGTCCGGCCCCGAGCGGGCGACCACGACGACGCACGCGCCCGTGTCCACGACCACCTCGTCGTCGCGCTCGTCGACCGTGACGACCGGGCCGTCCGCCGCCTCGCCGTGCGCCTCGCCATCCGCCTCGCCGTCCGCCGACGTCACCCGGTACGACGTGCTCGGCGCCTGCCCGGCGCCGAGGGCGACGCCGGACCACTTCACGCTGCCGTCGGGCCACGTCGCGAGCGGCCAGGTCTGCGCGGGGACGACGCGGCCGTCGGCGTCGACGACGACGAGCGAGCCGGCGTCGCGCACCGCTCCCGGACGGAACGGGACGCCGCAGGTGACGCCCCCGACGGTGAGGTCCGGCGCGGCGTCCTCCAGCCAGCGCAGGGGGACGTCGGCGGCGGCGCGCGGACGCTGGGCGGCGGGAGCTTCCGAGCTGAGAGCGGTGGTCATGACAGGGGGGTCACCTCGAGGTTGCGGTAGTGGGCCACGAGCGGGGACATCTGCCGGAAGCCGATCCGGCCGGCGCCGAGCGGCGCGTCGTCGTGGAAGGTGAAGAGGGTGAGGTCGTCGATCGCGAAGGCGACGTCGGCGCCGCGCTTGGTGACGCGCACGCGGTAGTGGCCGTCCGCGTCGTCCGGGCCGGGCAGCGGGTCGGCGCCCTGCGCGACCAGGTGGAATCCCGGGCTCTTGCGCAGGTTGCAGGTGCGGAACCGCTTCTCGGTGGCCCACTTGCGGCGCAGGTAGGACACGTGGAGCGTCGCGACGTCGCCCGAGTGGTACTGCGGGTAGTAGCCGGTCCGCTCGGCCAGCGCGGGGTCGAAGAGGTCGCGCCCGCCGGTCCCGGTCGCCGCGAAGAACAGCATCGCCAGGCCGTCGCCGGCCAGCGGCCGGAAGTCCCACGCGACCTCGACGTCGGCGGCGAAGACCTCGGGGCACCAGAGGGTGAAGTGCGCTTGGTCGCCGCGGCCGTCGGCCACGAGCGCGGCCTCGTCCGCGGTGCTGCGCAGCACCACGCCGTCCTCCGTGTGGTCCACGCCCACCGGGCCCTCGGCCACCCAGCCCGCCAGGTCCGACGGCGCGGCGAGCGCGTTGCGGTAGACGGTCACGGCTGCACCACCCACGCGCCGAGCGCCTCCTCCTGGTCGTGCGCGCCGTCGAGGACCTGCAGCGCCTCCGCGACGTACCGCGCGACGGCGCGCGCGCCCGCCGTCGTGAAGTGCGTGTTGTCCTTGGCGAGGGCGTCGTCCACGGCCAGCCCGGCGGCGACGGCGGCGCCGTGCGGGAACAGCGCCGCCGACGCCTCCGGCCCGAGCCAGCCGTAGAGCCAACGCGTGAAGGAGGTCAGCTCGAGCACCGGCACGTCCCGCGCGCGCCCGAGGGCACGCACCGCCGCCGGGTAGGGCCCGTGCGACCAGCGCAGCGCGCCGTCGTCGTCGAACAGGCGCCGCTCGACGCTCGTGGCGAGGACGGGGCGTGCGCCGTGCGCGCGCACCTCGTCCACGAACGCCGCCAGCCGCTCCGTGTACCCGCCGTCGGCGGCGAGCGTGGCGGGCTCCTTCTGGTCGTTGTGGCCGAACTGGATCACGACCGTGTCCCCGGGCCGCAGCTCGGCGAGCAGGGCGTCCCAGCGGCCCTCCGCCCGGAACGACGCGGTCGTGGCGCCGCCGATGGCGTGGTTGCGCACGACGTCGTCGGTGCAGGCGGCGAGCTCGTCGCCCCAGCCCAGCAGGGGCACCGCGGCGTGGCCGGACGTGCGGCCCTCGTCGGTGGGGGCGACGGTCGAGTCGCCCGCGAGGTGGATCGTCATGTCAGCCCTTCACGCTGCCGATGAGCATGCCCTTGGCGAAGTGCTTCTGGAGGAACGGGTAGGCCAGGAGCACGGGGATCGTGGCCACGATGACCACGGCGAACTTGATGCCCTGCGCGGGGGGCGGCAGGTCGGTGCCCATGTCCTGCGCGGACATCGACGCGGACGCGGTGACCTGGCGCAGGAACATCTGCAGGGTCCACATGTGCTGGTCGCTGAGGTAGAGCAGCGGGGACATGTAGTCGTTCCAGATGCCGACCGCGTAGAACAGCGCGAACGTCGCGAGCACCGGCTTGGACAGCGGCACGACGACGTGGCGCAGGATCTGCAGCTCGTGCGCGCCGTCGATCTTCGCGGACTCCTCCAGCTCGTGCGGCAGCTGCTGGAAGAAGTTCTTGATGATGATGAGGCTGAACGGGTTGATCGCCATCGGCAGGACGAGCGCCCAGTAGGAGTTCAGCAGGCCGAGCTGCTTGACCACCAGGAACGTGGGGATCATGCCAGCGGAGAACACCATCGTGAACACGACGACGGTCATGATGGTGCGCCGCCCGGGCAGCTCGACCTTCGACAGCGGGTACGCCATCAGGGCCGTCAGGGCGAGCTGGACCAGCGTGCCGACCAGGGTCACCACGACCGTGGTGACGAAGGCGCGCACGAACGCCGACGAGGACAGGATCGACGCGTAGGAGTCGGTCGTGAACTCGTGCGGCCACAGGAAGAACGGCCGCGTGGTGAGCTCGTACTCCGTGGCGAACGACCCCGCGAGCACGTACAGGAACGGCAGCAGGGCGAGCAGCCCCACCGCGATCAGCAGCACGACGTTCACGGCGTCGAACGCGCGCCCCGCGCGGGTGTTGAACCGCTGGTGCTGGGTCGAGGCCATCAGAAGATCCCCTGCTGGTTGAAGCGCTTGGCGAGCCAGTTGGTGCCGAAGATCAGCACCAGACCGACGATCGCCTTCGACAGCCCCACCGCGGTGGAGTAGGAGTACGCGCCCTGCTGGATGCCGGTGAAGTAGACGTAGGTGTCGAACACGTCCGCGACGGTGCGGTTCAGCGCGTTGGACATCAGGTAGATCTGCTCGAACCCGGTGTTGAGGATCTCCCCGGTCTGCAGGATGAGCATGACGATGATCGTGGGGCGGATCGCGGGCAGCGTGATGTGCCAGGTGCGCTGCCAGCGGCCCGCGCCGTCGATCACCGCGGCCTCGTACTGCTCCTGGTCCACCCCCGCCAGCGCGGCGAGGAAGATGATCGTGCCCCACCCGGTCGACTTCCAGATGATCTGCAGCAAGATCAACGGCCGAAACCAGGCCGGGTCGGCGAGGTAGTTCGTCTCGTGCCCGGACAGCCCGTCCAAGAAGCTCGACAGCGGGCCCGTGCCGATCGCGAACAGCAGCGCGGTCAGGGACACCACGACCGTCCAGGACAGGAAGTGCGGGATGTAGACCAACGTCTGCACCGTGCGCTTGAGCACCGACAGCCGGACCTCGTTGAGCAGCAGCGCGAGCACGATCGTCAGCGGGAACGCGACGAACAGGCTCAGCGCCGCGAGGATCAGCGTGTTGCCCAGCAGCCGGGGGAAGTCGGGGTTGGTGAAGAACTCCTCGAAGTGCTGCCAGCCCACCCACTCGGACCCCTGGACGCCCAGGAACGGCACGTAGTTCTTGAACGCGATCTGCGCGCCCCACATCGGCCAGATGCGGAACAGCGCGAAGTACAGCACCCCCGGCAGCAGCATCACCAGCAGCCACCGGAACCGGACCACGCGCGCCCACCGGCGGTGCGGGCGCGGGGCCGGGGCGGGCGGGGCCGGCACGCCGACCCGTTCGACGTCGACGACGGTCGTCATCGCAGCCTCCATCTCGGACGGGGCGCGGGGCCGGGCCGGGGCCCGTGCGGGCCGGTCCGGCCCCGCGCCGGAAGGGATCAGCCGAGCTGGCCGTAGAGCTCGTTCATCTCGGCGGTCACCTGGTCGCCGCCGCTGGACTTCCACTGCGCGATCGCCGCGTCCAGCCCGGCGTCGTCGATCTGGCCGCTGATGTACTGGATCCGGGCGTCGGCGATGATCTGGTCGAGCTGCACGCCGTTCGTCGAGTAGGTCTTCGAGACGAGCGCACCTGCCGGGTTGAAGACCGCCTTCTGCAGGTCCTTCTCCTGCAGGTCGAGCCGCTCCTGTGCGAGCTCCTCGTCGTACTTCGTCTCCGGCTTCGGCTTGTACGCCTCGAAGCCCGCGACGTTCGTGCCGATCTGGGCCCACGAGCCCGACACGACGTCGGTGTAGTCCTGCTTCGACTTGTCGAACACGGCGTAGCCGTCCTCGACCGTGAAGTTGTCGCCCTCGATCCCGTTGTTCTCGAGGATCTGCGCGTCCTTGCCGGCGAGCGCGTCGAGCGCCTGGAGGACCTGCGCGAGCTGGTCCTCCGTCTGCACGGACGCCTTGGGGATCGCGAGGAAGCCGCTGTAGCCCGGCGTCGGGAGCGCGAAGTCGCCGTTCGGGCCGGCGATGTTGCCCACGAGCGCGACCTTCTGGTCGTACGTCTTCGGGTCCTGGTCCTTGAACAGGTCGGCCAGCTGGGCGGCGCGGGACTGGACGTCGATGATGATGCCGCCCTTGCCGTTGAGGAACGGCTCGTTCCACCCGGTGGTGCCGTCCATCGTGGCGTAGTCCTTGTTGACGTAGCCGGACTGGACGAGCGTCTTCTCGTAGTCGAGCGCCTGCTTCCACTCCGGGGTGCTGAAGGACGGGACGAGCTGGCCGCCGTCGTCCTTCCACACGTTGCCCGCGCCGAACCACGTCTCGATCGCGTCGTAGGGGCTGCCCGTGCCGATGCTCGCGCCCCAGGCCGGGATGATCATCCCGTAGGTGTCGTCCTTGCCGTTGCCGTCGGGGTCGTCCTCGGTGAACGCCTTGGCGACCGCCATCAGCTCGTCCGTGTTCGTGGGCTCGTCCAGCCCGAGGTTCTTCAGCCAGTCCTTGCGGATGCTGATCGACGTGCGCACGACGTCGCGCGCCCGGTAGACGCCGTAGACCTTGCCGTTCACGCTCGACGCCTGCTGCACGTCCTCGTTCTCGGTCACGAGGTTCGGGTAGTCGCCGGAGGCGAGGAAGTCCGTGAGGTCCCAGAAGCCGCCGGCCTCCGCCGTCTGCACGAAGCCCTGGCTCTTCTGCTGGATCACCATGACGTCGGGGATGTCGTCACCGGCGAGCACCACGTTGGTGCGGTCGCCGTACTCGGCGTTCGGCACCCACTGCATGTCGAGGTCCAGGCCCGCGACCTCCGACAGCTTCTTGCCCACGGGGTCGTCGGCCTCCGGCGGTGTCGCCGACAGATACGGCGCCATGATCGACAGCGAGTCCAGGGCCTCGCCGCCACCACCGCCGCCGCCGTCGCCCGAGCCGCCGCTGCAGGCGGCGAGCGCGAGGCTCCCCGCCGCCAGGAGGGCGAGAGGTGCCAGTCGTCGTGAGTTCATGGTCGTCCTTTCGTCGGAGTGCACGTCGTCGTTCACTCGTCGAGGGGGTCGGGGGCCGCCGGGTGCTGCTCGAGGTTGCGGTCGTTGGCGGCGTAGAAGGACAGGCAGAGGGCCGTGCTCAGGTACACCCACGCGCCGATCGACACGACGGGCAGGAGTCCGGGCACGAACGCGGTGACGACGCCGGCCAGCGCCGTCGTCGCCGCGAGCAGGAGGGGCGCGCCGGGGAAGCGCAGCAGGAACGTCCACGCCAGCCGGGGCACGTCGCGCCGGCGCAGGTCGTAGTGGGCGTCCATCGTCACGGCGAGGAGCAGGTGCACGACGGCGAGGCCGCCCGCCACGGCGAGCGCGACGCGCAGCGCGGTGGGTGCGCCGTCGAGCGCGACGAGGCTGGTGGCTGTGAGGACGACCGTCACCAGCGCCGGTGCGGCGAGGACGTTGGCGCGGCCGAAGCCGGCCGTCCAGGTCCGGGCGAAGGCGCGCACCGTGCGCTGGGCGTCGCCCCGCAGGCGGGTGCGGCTGCACGCGGCCCCCGCCGCGAGCGCCGGGCCCAGGCCGAGCACCACGCCCCCGGCGAGGGTCCCGCCCAGCACGAGGAGGTTGAGCAGGCCGAGGAACGCCACCGTGTCGACCAAGCCGAACCAGCGCTCGACGCGCGCCGCGCCGGGTGCACCATGACTGCCGTCGGCCTGTGCCGAATCCACGACCGCCATCGGTCCCACCCCATCTCCATCGATGCACGGGCGACGCCGCCCGTGGTCCTCCGCAGATCGTCGACGATTTGCGGTAAGGCCTTTCCCGGTTGAATGGATTCACCGTAGGGGTCGGCGTCGCCCTCGTCAACAGTCCGAGGAGGACGGGGGCGGCCGGCGCGCCGTGCGGGTGCGCCGGCCGCCGGTCAGGACGCGGCCGCCATGAGGAAGGCCAGCAGGGAGGCGCGGGTGCTGCCGTCGTCGATGCGGTCGTCGGGCAGGTCACGGGCCACGGCGAGCGCGGCGGCGGCATCCTCGGGGCCCGCGAGCGCGGCGTACATCAGCAGCTGGTCGCCGAACAGCACGTCCCACGACGCGGCCTCCGCGCGCGGCCCGGCGAGCGCCTCGTCCAGGTTCGACCGGATCCTGTCCGGGGAGCCGGCGAGATAGCCCGCCGCCACGGGCTGCGCGGGCAGCACCAGGATGCCGAGCATCGCGCTGGGCTCGGCGCTGAACCACGTGGCCCAGTCCCGTTTCCCGCCCCACACCAGGGACGTCACGCCGTGCCCGAAGCCCGCCACGGCCGGGTCCGTGCGGTCGAAGTCGGTCCAGTAGGCACGCGCCGAGGCCGCCTCGGCGGAGAGCAGCCACGTGGCCTGCGCCGCCAGCTCGTCGTCCCCGGCCGCCCGGGCCCACAGGGCGAGGCCGTTCCACGCGGACACCGCCTCCGACGCCGACTCCTGGTTGTTCCCGTCCGCGAACGGCGCGTAGCCCGACGCCCACGAGTGCCCGGCGTACGCGTCGAACACCCGCAGCGCGGGCATCCCGTCCACCGGCCCGCCCGCCGCGACGTCCGCGGCGAGCAGGTCCATGACGGGCGCGAGGTCGGCCGCGAGGCCCGGGTCGTCCGCGGCGGCCACTCCGGCCGCGTACAGGAAGTAGCCGTAGTGGAAGTGGTGGTCGTTGGCCTCCTCGGACCCGAAGGCCGGCGTCCTTCCCACGACGGTGCGCAGCACGGGATCGAAGACGAAGCAGCGCTCCCCCCTGTCGGCGCACCCCGACGGCTGGGCCCACGTGCGCAGCCGCTCCGCCAGGTCGGCGCGCAGGTCCGCCGCGACGGCGTCGAGCCCGAGCCTGTCGGCCAGGGAGAGCAGGTTCGCGTCCCGCGCCAACGCCTTGCCCCCGTAGTACGTGTCCGCGGGGTCCGGCAGGCGCCCGGCGGCCCGTGCGGCCGCGTCGGCGCGCACCTGGTCGGCCAGCTCGGACCGCTCGGCGCCGGTCAGGCCGGACAGGTCGAGCTCCCCCGCCGGGCTGACCGCGGGGCTGGTCCACGCGAGCGTCGACGCGGTGCACACGTCGACCGTCCCGTGCACGGTCGCGTAGGTGCCGAGACCGCAGTCCGCCCCCGAGGAGTGCTCCTGGTGCGGCATGCGCACGACGGGCGTCGGCCCGCCGTCGGCCGTGGCGTACGTGATCGCGGTGGTCACGGCGTCGCTCCCGCCCTCATCGTCGGTACCGGCGCCGGTGCCGAACGCGAGAGAAGTGCCGCTGACGGGGTCCGCGGCCACGGCGGCGAGGGTCTCGACGTCCGCCGCCGACGCGTCGTCGGGCACGGGGAACCAGGCCGCCGACTCGCCGCGGGCGAGGGTGAGGACGCGGCCGTCGCCGGAGAGCCCTGCGCCCGGGTCGCCGGTCCCGCCGGGGCCGACGAGGACGTGCTCACGACCCTGCACCTCGGTGGCGGCGAGGCCGTCGTGCACCTCGAAGGCGGCCGTCATCGCGACGTCCTGGTCGGCCGCCGCGGTGTAGCGCACCACCGGTGAGCCCTCGACGATCCGCAGGTGCCCGAGGGCGGCGCCCGCGTCGTCGCGCAGCTCGACCGTCACCGAGGCGACGTCGTACGCCGACACCACGGACGAGGCGGCCCCGACCTGCACGCCTACCTGCGGCGTGTACGGGCCGACGATCGACGTCGCGGTCACCTCGACCTCCGGCAGCCCGTAGGCGAACCCGCCGGCGGTCAGCGCGACCGCGAGCGGCACGGGGAATACCGGCTGGGGCGCGTCACCCAGGGCGAGGCTGGAGAACCAGCGGTTCGTGGGGGGCGCGAGCCCGTCCGCGAGCCGCATGACCGGCGTCGCCGCGACCTGCTCCTGCGGGAGCGTCGACACATCGACGTCGGGAGCGACGAGGTGGCGCGGCGCCTCCGGCACGGACGGTGGCGCCGCACCGCTCGCGCCGCCCGTGGCCGGCGGTGCCGCGGGCGCCGCTCCGCCGAGCAGGCCGCAGCCGCCGAGCAGCAGCGCGGCGGCCGCCACCCCCGCGGTGCCGGCAGCCGCCGGCGTGCCGCGGGCCGTCACAGCCCCACCTTGCGCAGGAACTCGTCGAACGCCGCGTCGACGCCCGCGAGCGCACCCTCGTCGTGCAGCTCGATGACGGCGGTGACGGGCGTGCCGGACATGACGAGGCCGTTCTCCGCGCCCCGGACCAGACCGTCGCTGCGCACCTCGACCGTCGCCTCCGCCTGGTTCCGGGTGTTGCGGACCGCGACCGCGGACACCGTCCCCTCGAGCTCGGCCTGGTCGGGCAGCACGACCGTGACGGGCGCGCCGTCCCGGACGCGGGCGAAGTCGGCGGGGTCGAGCACCAGCCGGGCGTCGACGAAAAGCGAGCCGCGACGCTCCACCGAGGCCAGGACCTCCCCCGCCTGGGCGAAGCCGCCGAGCCCGACGGCGACGTCCGTGACGGTCCCGTCGGCGGGTGCGACGACGGTCATCCTGCCGTCGTCGGTGACCTCGTAGGCGGAGGCCTCCTTGCCGACGAGTCCGACGGCCAGGTCGTGCTGGAGGGTGAGGCTGCGCAGCACCAGCAGCGGGTCGCCGGCGTGCACCTCGTCCCCGGGCTCCACGAAGGACCGGGTGATGGTCCCCGCGTAGTCCGTGCCGACGTCGAGGGTCTCGGCGGCGATCGTCGCGGTCGACGACGTGGCCTGGCCCTCCCGCCGGTTCAGCACCAGCGTGAGCGCCGCGCACAGCAGCACCACCCCGAGCAGGCCCCCGACGAGACGCAGGCGGTTGGTCCAGGTCATGCGGCACCTCCGGTGGCTGGGACGAGCGCGGGCACGAGGCCGGACGTCGTCGTCCCGGGGGTCGTCTCGGGGGGCGCCGCGGCGTGCCGGGCGGCCACCGCCCCGCGGCGCGCCTGACGAGCCTCGCGGCCCGCCGTGACGACGAACGCGCCGAGGATGAGCGTGTTGGTGACGTTCCACGCGAGCGCGAGGCTCGGCCACGGGTCGCCCCACTCCTTCCACACCCCTACCGCCGAGGTGATGAGGAGGAAGGCGAAGAACAGCACCTGCGGCACCATGAAGTTGAACGGCGACTCGGCCCGCCCGGCCCGGCCCGTGACGTGCCAGGCCTGCTCCTTGCCCGTCAGCGCGTTCCACAGGGCCTTGGTGTAGATCGGGAAGGACACCGACGCGAGCATCAGCACCTCCCAGCGGAACGAGCCGAGCGTGAAGAACGCGATCGCGATCTGCATGGCGTAGAAGCCGGCGTAGTACAGCAGCCACGTGCCCCACGAGATCGTCAGGTCCATCGGCGTGAGGTCCAGGTAGATCTGCAGCGGCGGCACGAGGAGCAGCACGAGCGGCGCGATGCCGGTCAGGTAGTGGGTCGCGGTCACCGTGTACTGCAGGCGCTGGTCCAGGGTGAGCCGCCGCCGGGGGCTGAGCGGGTTGTGCTGCAGCATGATCTCGAACCCGCCCGTGGCCCACCGCAGCTGCTGCTTCGTGTACGCCTCGACGGTCTCCGGGGTGTCACCCACCGCGAGCGCGGTCGGGATGTAGACCGTCCGCCAGCCGCGCTCGTGCAGGAGCAAGGACGTCCACACGTCCTCGGACTTCGAGTCCGTGTACATCCCGCCGACGTCGTCGATCGCCGCCCGCCGGAAGATCACGTTGGTGCCGACGCAGAACGCCGCGTTGAACCGGTTCCGGCCGGGCTGGACGAACCGGTAGAACACCGCCTGCATGTATCCCGCCCCGCGGGAGACGAGGTTGTCGAGGTTGCCGTACGTCTGCGGCGTCTGCACGAACGCGACGTCGTCCTCGGCGAAGAACGGCACGGTCTCGACGAGCAGGTCCGGCCGCGGCACGAAGTCCGCGTCGAGGATGACGAAGTACTCGCCCTTGGCGATCGTGAGTGCGTGGTTGACGTTCCCGGCCTTCGCGCCGTGGCTCGACAGCCGCCGCACGTAGCGCGCGCCGAGCGTGGCGGTCAGGTCGCGCACAGCGTCGGACCTGCCGTCGTCGAGCACCCAGGTGCGGTGCGCGCCCCGCATCGCGACCGCGGCGCGCACCGTGCGCGCGATCGTGTCGAGGCTCTCGCCGTAGGTCGTGATGAAGACGTCCACCGTGACCGGCCGGTCGTGCAGGTACAGCCTCCAGCGGCTCGGGTCGTCCTCCGCCTCGTCCCGGACGATCTCGGGCAGGTCGAACAGGCGGTCCTGGGCGTGGTGGAACGCGAAGCCGCGCGGGTCGTAGCCGCTCGACAGGACGGTCCACATCGCGAGGAGGGCCTGGGCCACGAGGACCGTCTCCGCGGTGATGACCATGACGTACGGCAGCGCGTCGCCACGGTTGGCCGGGTTGAGCAGGAACACCGCGTAGGCGACGACGCCGAGCGTCGCGAGCATCATGATCAGGCCGAGCGACGGGGACCGTGCGGCGGCGTTCTCGTCGCGCGGCGGGGCGGTCGGACGCCGTTCCTCGGTGGGCCCGGTGGGCCGTGGTCGGGACCGGACGTGCTGGGTCCGGCGGGGGGTGACGACGAGACGGTCGAACTCGGAGACGGACATGACGTGTCCTCCGGGCGCAGCAGCGACGGCCCGTGCCGGGCCGTTCGGTCGACCGGGCGCCCGCGTCCTGGTGCGCGACGGCGTGGGGCCGCGCGCCCGGGACCGCCCGGTGTGATCGACCTCGTCGTCGGATGCGTCGTCATGACGTCGTGACGGTGCTGCCCCCTGAGACGGCACGAGGTGCCCCGCTCGAGAGCGGGCCACCTCGTCGTCCGATCGTCAATATAGTCACGGCGCCGAGGCGTGTCACGGGTTGTCGGCGGGCGCGTCCAGCGGCTGAGACCATGGCCTCGGCAGACTGTTGCCGCAGGTCACAGCATCGCGCCACGCTCGGCCAGCCCGGCAAGGCTGGGTCAGTCGCTGGCCGCCGCGGCGCGCTCCTCGACCCTGCGCCAGAACTCGACCATCGTGAGCCCGAGGGCGTCCACGGTCCTGATGAGGACCGGGGTCGGCACCTCGCGGCGGCCGCGCACGTAGCGCGTCATGGACTCCTCGGAGACGCCCACCGCCGCGGCAAGCTGGGCGTTCGTCAGCCCGGACGCCGCGCGCTCAGCGATGAGCGTCTTCACCAGCGCATCTTGCGTCTGTTGCAAATCCACGGGGCCACCTTGCCAGCCTCCGGGCATCCTCTGGTGCGCCACGGCCCGGCAGGAGGGCGACGGCCGAGCTGTTGTCTCGGGCGTGCATTGACGCTATGGCCGGACTACCGTCCGAATGGGAGGCCAACCAGCCATCCCGTCAGATCGGAGGGAACGGGAGAATCGAATGAGAGATCACCTGCCCCGGGGCGTCACCGCATTGACCGCTCTCGGAACCGCGCTCGTCCTGGCCGGCGCGACAACGGTCACCGCCACCCCGGCAATCACAGAGACGCCTCCGACCGGCGTGCCCCCTGCGTCGGCGCCGACCGTCGCGACCACCGGCTACGACGCTGTCATCGACGGCACCCCGCCCGCGGAGGACCCTGACACCATCGGGTTCGCGGTCACGGGCGACACCACGATCGAGGACGTCGTCGACAGCATCGTGAAGCAGGAGGGGAAGCGGGCAGCCGCCGCCTTCTTCGACGAAGCGGCGGACCAGGGCCTCGCGTTCCCGGGCCTGAGCGCGGTGGACAGTACCGACCAGCTCGACGCCATCGCGGACTCCCTGACCAGCGACACCCCGCTCGACTCGGACGTCGCCGACCGGATCGTCGGCCCCGGTTCGGCACCCGTCGACGAGTTCGCGCCCGCGGAGCAGCCGACGGCCGTGGCCGCGACGTTCACCGACGCGCCGTCGTTCCAGTCGGACCCGTACACCTCGGGCGCCGCTACCACCATGGCGATCGGGCCTGGCGTGAAGACGAACCACGCCACCTCGAACGGGTACGCGTGGCTGATGAAGGACTACCTCGCGTACTACACCTGCAAGATCGGGGGCATCCTGTTCTGCACGATGCAGGACCGGATCGACTTCCGGTTCACGATCAACCCGGCAACGAGGACCACCAAGGTGGACGAGAACTTCAGGCGGGTGGGCAACCGGAAGATGAGCCGATACGTCACGGTGAAGGCTCAGGCCTACGCTGTTTCGAAGTTCCGCGGCACCGACTACGACGAGTGGCGCACCCCGGGCGACGCGATCCAGTGGGTCCGCACCTCCAGCAGCATGGGAGGGAAGAAGGTCAAGTTCAAGATGACCTTCACCGGCCTCACGCCTAGCGGCACGATCACCGGCAGCGGGTGGACCAACTACACCAAGCCGTGCAGCAAGAAGAACTGTCGCTGGCCCTCCTAGGATCAAAGCCATGACCCGTGAGGACGACCTGCGTGCCTGGGCGCGCTCCGCCGATATTGAACAGCGGTTCGCGGCCGCAGACGCCGATGACCTTCCTGTCGCGGTCATGCGCGAACTCCTGCACGACCCCGACCCGGAGGGACAAGTAGTGATGTCGCTGCTCGCGAACTACGCCGTCCCGCGCGAGGTGCTCGACGAGGCGCGAAATTTGCCCTTGAGCAGCGCGCGCATGGGGCAGATCGCCAACCATCCGAACGCGCCGTTCGACCTCGCCGAAGCGCAACCGCTGTGGAAGCACACCTACCTGTCCATCACCTCATACTGCGAGGGGAAGGGGCTCGGGGAGGACGTACGCGACCGCATCGCGGAGGTGTGGGCCGACCTCGTGCCCGGACAGGGCGGCACCCTCGCGGAGGCGGTCGCCGCCGCGCGCTGACGACACACGCGCGCGCCCCGCCCCCGCCGTTGCAGGGGACGGGGCACGCCCGGCCGGGGCTCGGTGGTCGGTGCTCGGGTCAGAGCTGTGTCGCGACCTCGCGGGCCACCAGGTCCAGGTGGTCGAGGTCGTGCAGGTCCAGCATCTGCAGGTACACCCGCTGGACGCCCTGGTCGCGCAGCGTCCCGAGCCGGTCGACGGCTTCCGCGACCGTGCCGGCGACGCCGTGCTCGCGCAGCTCGGCCGGCTCGCGCCCGATCGCCGCGGCACGACGCGCGAACTCTGCCTCGTCCTGGCCCACCGCCAGCACGAGCGCCACGGACTGCACGATCGAGTCGGGGGTCCGGCCCGCCTCCGCCAGGGCGTCGTCGATCACCGTGATGCGCGACGCCACGGTGTCGAGCTCGGGGAACGCCTGGTTGTACTCGTCGCCGAACCGTGCCGCGAGCGCCGGCGTCCGGCGGGGACCGCCGCCGCCCACGATGACGGGGATCTTCGCCTGCGCCGGCTTGGGGAGCGCCGGGGAGTCGGTGAGCGTGTAGTGCTCGCCCTCGAAGGAGTACGAGCCGCCCACGGGCGTGCCCCACAGCCCGGTGAGGATCTCCAGCTGCTCCTCCAGCAGGCCGAACCGCTTCGCGGGGAAGGGGATGCCGTACGCCTCGTGCTCGCGGGCGAACCAGCCGGCGCCCAGGCCGAGCTCGACGCGGCCGCCGGACATCTGGTCCACCTGCGCGACCTGGATCGCCAGCACCCCCGGGTGCCGGAACGTCGCGGAGGTGACGAGGGTGCCCAGCCGCACGGTGGACGTGTCGCGGGCCAGGCCGGCGAGCGTCGTCCAGGCGTCGGTCGGGCCGGGCAGGCCGTCGCCGCCCATCGTCAGGTAGTGGTCGGAGCGGAAGAAGGCGCTGAAGCCGAGGGTCTCGGTCGCCTGGGCGACGGCGAGCAGGTCGTCGTAGGACGCGCCCTGCTGGGGCTCGGTGAAGACACGCAGGTCGAGGGTCACGGGTTCGCCTCTCGGGTGGAGCGGTGGACGGCGGGGATGGCGCGCGGGTCAGTCGAAGGTCGGCGAAGAGGTGCGCGAGCGCTTGAGCTCGAAGAAGTCGGGGAACGACGCGAGCGCGACCGCTCCGTCGAAGATCCGCACCGCGTCATCGCCGCGGGGCACGCGCGTCAGCACGGGGCCGAAGAACGCGACGCCGTCGACGTGGATGGTCGGCGTGCCGACCTCCTCCCCCACGGGCTTCATGCCCTCCTCGTGCGAGACGGCGAGGTCGGCGTCGTAGTCCTCGGACGTCGCGGCGTCGGCGAGCGCGGCGGGCAGCCCGGCCTCCGCCAGCGCCTCCCGGGCGACGGCGTCGAAGTCCGTGCGTCCGCCGGGGTGGATGCGCGTGCCGGCCGCCGTGTAGAACGCGCTGAACGCCTCAGGGCCGTGCTCCGTCTGGACCGCGGCCGCGACGCGGCCGATGCCGCGCGACGCGTCGATCTTGGCCCGGTAGTCCGCCGGGAGGTCCCGGCCCTCGTTGAGCAGGTACAGGCTCATCAGGCGGAACGTGAGGCGCACGTCGCGGTGCTCGGCCACCTCCAGCGCCCAGCGGGACGTGATCCAGGCGAACGGGCACAGCGGGTCGACGTAGACGTCGACGACCGGCACGGTCGACGGGGCGGACGTGGTCTCGGGCGCGGTCTCGGGGGCCGTGGCGGTCGCGGAAGTCACGCCCGCCACCCTACCCACGCCCGCCCACGCCGCCCCGACACCGCCGCCCGGGCACGCGCAGCGGTAGCCTCCCCCCGTGCGCAACGTGCGGTGGGCCAGCGTCTGGACGGTCTTCGGCGCGTGCGTGGTCGCGGTCGCGATGCTCTCGATCGTCCTGCGCGGGCGGCTGTGGGCGTGGATCCCGTTCTTCCTCGCCGTCGGCGTCGCCGTGCGCGAGATCCGGTACCTGCAGCGCTCCCGCCGTCCTGCCGACGCCCGGTTCGACGAGCCGCGACGCGACCGGCGGGACGACCGCCGCAAGCACGGCTGACGCACACGGGCCCGGGGGGCGAGCGGACGTCCGCGGGTGGGGACGCGCCGCCGGAGTAACCTCCGTGACATGACCGCCGTCCGGACGCACACCCACGCCCAGGCCGTCGACGCCGCGATCGACCTCTTCTCCCGGCAGGGCTACGAGCAGACCACCGTCGAGGAGATCGCCGACGCGGCACGCGTCAGCCGTGCCACCTTCTTCCGCCGCTTCCGCTCCAAGGAGGACGTGGTCTTCGCCGACCACGAGCTGCTCCTCGAGGAGGTCGTGGTGATGCTCGCCGAGACGCGGCCCGAGGCCCGCGCGAGCGAGGAGTCCGGCCGCGCGCCCGAGCGGGCGTGGGACCCGGCCACCGACCCGTACCTCGAGGTGTGCCGGGCGGCACGGCTCGTCTTCGACCACCACGTGGGCCAGCGCGAGACGTCGATCGCCCGCCACCAGCTCCTGCAGCAGGTGCCCGCGCTGCGCGACCGCGAGCTCGTCACCACCCACCGCTACGAGCGCGCCTTCACCGCCTACCTGCGTGACACGCTGCCCCCGGACCGTTCCACCACGACGATGTCGATCGCGTTCGCCGCGTCCGTCGTCGCGGTGCACAACGCGATCCTGCGGCGCTGGCTGCGCCACCCCCACCTCGACCTGCGCCCCGAGCTGGAGGAGGCCTTCGCCGACCTGCGGCGCGCGGCGATCGCCCCCTTCCCGCACACGGACGAGCAGCTCGCCGCGGCGAGCGAGGTGCGTGCGGGCGAGACGGCCGACGCCGCCGACGCCGCCGACGCTGCGCCCCGCACGTCCGCGACCGGATCCGACGGGCGGCGCGTCGTCGTCACCGTCCTGGAGCCCGGCGCGGGGCCCGACGACGTGGCCCGCGCCGTCCGCGACGCGCTCTCCTGAACACGCCGGAATGACCCTGTGGCATCCTGCGTTGTGCAGGACGCCGCCGGGACCTCCGGCGGTGGAAGACACGCACGTACGTGCTCCGGGGTCGGTGAAATTCCGAGCCGGCGGTGACAGCCCGCGACCCGGCCTCCTTCGGGAGGCCGGCTGACCTGGTGAGATTCCAGGGCCGACGGTCAAAGTCCGGATGGGAGGAAGCACGTGCGGCACGCGCCCGGCCACGGGTGGGTGCCGCCGGGCGTCGTGTCGTCGGCGACGGCCGTGAGCCGTCCTCGGCGAGCGTCAGCCCTCACCCCGGACGCCCGCACGCTCGGACCGGGAGAGTGAACGATGGACGCGATCGACGCGTTCTTCAACGCCACGCTGACCATCGGCGACCAGCAGATGTCGTGGCGAGAGATCGTCGGCAACCTGTTCGGCCTCGCCTCCGCGCTCGGCGGCATGCGCCGCAAGGTGTGGGCGTGGCCCGTCGGCATCGTCGGCAACCTCGTGCTGTTCACCGTCTTCATGGGCTCGTGGTTCGGCGACTCCAGCCGCGCCGACATGCTCGGCCAGGCGGGCCGCCAGGTGATGTTCCTGATCGTGTCGATCTACGGCTGGGTGCAGTGGCGGCGCACGCAGCGCGCTGACCTCGACGTGCGCGCTGACGGCAAGGTTCCCGCCGAGGGTGGTTCGGCGGTGCACCCGCACTGGGCCTCCTGGCGGGCACGCGTGGGGATCGTCGTCGTCATGGTGGGCGGCACCCTGCTCCTCACGCCGCTGTTCCGCGCGCTCGGCTCCTACGAGCCCGTGTGGTCGGACGCCTGGATCTTCATGGGCTCTCTGGTCGCCACGTACGGCATGGCGAAGGGGTGGGTGGAGTTCTGGCTCGTGTGGGTCGCGGTCGACGTCGTCGGCGTGCCGCTGCTCTGGTCGGCGCAGTACTACGCGACCGCGCTGATGTACGTGTTCTACGGCGCGTTCACGCTGACCGGGTTCTTCGTCTGGTGGCGCGTGCACCGTCGCGAGCAGGCCCAGGCCACCGCGGCCGCCGTCGCGCCCTGACCATGATCGGAGCGGCAGTTCGTGTTCCGGGCGGCAGTTCGAACTGCCGCGCTGTGACCGAACTGCCGCTCTGACGCCGTCGGACGCGATACTGCGCGGGTGCGGATCACCCTGCTCCGGCACGCCGAGCCGGAAGTCACCGCGGACGCCCTTCCGGAGGCGTGGCCGCTGACGTGCGCTGGTCGCGAGGCGGCACGCCGCCTCCGGCTCCCGCAGGACGCCCGCGTCGTCGCGAGCCCCGAGCGCAAGGCGGTCGAGACCCTCGCCCTGGCCCTCGGCGTCGCCGACGTCCCCGTCGACCCGCGGTTCGCCGAGGTGCGGCGCCCGGCCGAGCCGGTCGCTCCAGGCTTCCGGACGGTGCGCCAGGCCTGGGTCCAAGGCGCGCACGACGGGCGTCACGACGGCTGGGAGACCACGGCCGAGGCGGCACGGCGGTTCGACGACGGCGTCCGCGACCGCGCGGGCGGGCAGGACCTGGTGGTCGCGACGCACGGCATGGTGCTGACCGCCTGGCTCGTGTCGGTGGGCCAGGTGGCGGCGGGCGCTCCGGCTGCCGCGTTCTGGGACGCCCTCGCGCTCCCGGACGTCGTCACGGTCGACCTCGGACCCTGACTCCTCCGCGCACGACGACGGGGACCCGCGCGGTTGCGCAGGTCCCCGTCGTGGTGCCGGTCGGGTCAGGTCAGGCGAAGGCCGAGACTCCGGTGATGTCGCGGCCGACGATGAGCGCCTGCATCGACTCGGTGCCCTCGTAGGTGTGCAGCGCCTCGAGGTCGGCGAAGTGCCGGGCGACGCGGTTGCCGAGCAGGATGCCGTTGCCGCCGAGCATGTCGCGCGCGATGGAGGCGACCTCGCGCGCCTGCCGCGTCGTCGTGTACTTGGCGAGGGAGGCCTGCTCGCCGGTGAGGGTGCCGGCGTCCGCGAGACGGGTGATCTGCGCGACCAGCAGCTGCATCTGCGTCACGAGCGACAGCATGCGGGTCAGCCGCTCCTGCACCATCTGGTTCTTGGCCAGGGGGCGGCCGAACTGGATGCGCTGCGTGGAGTAGGCGGCCGCGGCCTCGTAGCAGGCGACGGCGTGCCCGACGGCGGACCAGGCGACGGCGAGGCGGGTCGCGAAGAGGACGGCTGCGGTCGCCTTGAACGACGTCGCGCCGGGGAGGGCGGCGTCCGCGGGGACGAACACGTCGTCGAGCACGATGTGCGCCTGCCAGATGGCGCGCAGCGACACCTTGCCCTCGATGGTGGTGGCGGTGTACCCGGGGGCGTCCTGCGGGACGATGAAGCCGTGCACCTGGTTGTCGCCGTCGTCGCCGACGAGCCGGGCCCAGACGACGGTGATGTCGCCGCAGGAGCCGAAGCCGATCCACTTCTTCTCGCCGTCCAGGACGTAGCCCTCGACGCCGTCGCGGGTCTCCTTGCGGGCCGTGGTCTCCAGCGAGACCGAGTCGGAGCCGTGGGTGGGCTCCGTGAGCGCGAACGCGCCGAGGATCTCCCCGCGCGCCATCGGCCCCGCGTACCGCTCGACCTGCTCGGGCGAGCCGTGCATGACGATCGAGCGGAGCGCGAGGCCGCCCTGGACGCCGCAGATCGTGGCGACGGAGCCGTCGCCGCGGGACATCTCCATGCTGGCGAGGCCCTCGGCCATGAACGACACGGAGGGCCGGCCGGGCACGTCGACGCCGTCGCGCAGGAAGTCGCGCTCGGCGAGCTTCTTGACGAGGTCGAACGGCACCTCGGCGCGCTCCCAGTAGCCGTCGATGACGGGCAGCACCTCGTCCTGGACGAACTCGCGGACGGCGAGCTGGTGGGCACGCTCCTCGGGCTTGACGTCGGCGAACGCGCCCACGTAGTCGAGGTCCAGCGGCTGCGAGACGTCGTAGTCGGGGGCGGTCACGCCGGGCATGACGGGGGCGGTGCGGGTCATCGACGACCTCTCTCTGCGCGGGGGTCCGTCGTTCCGGGCCCGGGAGAAGGACGACCGGCGCCGCCAAGGCTGGTGGATTGGCGCCGCCGGTCTTCCCCCATCGTGACCCGCGACGGCGTCTCACGTCAAGCGATACTCGGTCTCAGCCTGTCTGGGCGAGGATGCTGAGGGCATGGCGACGACCAGCGCGGGCCTCCTGCTCTACCGGACCACGTCCGACGGAGGGCTCGAGGTGCTGCTCGGGCACATGGGCGGGCCGTTCTGGGCGCGCAAGGACGAGGGCGCGTGGACGGTCCTCAAGGGCGAGCTCGAGCCGGACGAGGAGCCGCACGCCGCCGCCCTGCGCGAGGCGGCCGAGGAGCTGGGCCTGCCGCTCCCCCCGCCGTCGACCCCCGACGTCGACCTCGGGGAGGTGCGCCAGAAGTCCGGCAAGCGCGTCCTCGCGTGGGCGCGCGAGTGGCCCCCGCCCGGGCCGGACCTGGACCAGGTGCGCAGCAACACCGTCGAGATCGAGTGGCCGCCACGGTCGGGCCGTCGTATCGAGGTGCCGGAGATCGACCGCGTCGCCTGGTTCGGGCCGGACGACGCGCGGCGCCTAGTCGTCAGCGCCCAGGCCGCTCTCGTCGACCGGCTGCAGTCCGCGCTGGAGGGCTGACTACCTCGGCACGGAGTGAACTACCTCGGCACGGCTCGCACTACCTCGGCACGACCTGCACTACCTCGGCACGGCTCGCACTACCTCGGCACGGCCCCAACTACCTCGGCAGGGCGGGGACTCCCTCGGGGTCAGGTGGTGAACGTGAGCCAGAGGAGGGCGACGTTGAGCGCGACGATGACGGCCGCGACCGCCCAGGCGGCGGCCTGGGTGGCGACGCCGTTGCGGAACCCGCCGAGCAGGCCGGCGTCGCGGGTGATGCGCACCAGCGGGACCATCGCGAACGGGATGCCGAAGCTCAGCACCACCTGGCTCACCACCAGCAGCCACGTGGGCGAGACTCCCGTCGCGAGCAGGATGATCGCGGGCACCAGGGTGACCAGGCGCCGGGCCAGCAGCGAGACGCGCACCCGCAGCAGGCCTGCCATGATCTCGGCGCCGGCGTACGCCCCGACCGAGGTCGACGCGAGCCCGGACGCGAGCAGCCCCACCCCGAAGAGCACGGCGACGGTCGGGCCGAGCGAGGCCTCGATGGCGGCGTGCGCACCCTCGATGGAGTCGGTGCCGGCGCGCCCCGGCAGGTTCGCGGCGGCGAGCAGCAGCATCGCGATGTTCACGCCTCCCGCCAGCACCAGCGCCGCGACGACGTCCCACCGGGTCGCCGTGAGCAGGCGGCGCACGGTCGCCGTCGAGGGCGGGCCCGGCTCGACGGCGTCCCCGTCCGCCGCACCGGCGGCCAGCAGGTGCTGCTGCCGCACGCGCGCGTCGTGCCGCACCCGGTCGCGCGCGAGCGAGGAGTGCAGGTAGATCGCGTGCGGCATCACCGTGGCGCCGAGCATGGAGGCGGCCAGCAGCACCGACTCGGGGCCGTCGAGCCGGGGCACGAGCCCGCCGAGCAGCGCGCCCAGGTCGGGCGGGGCGAAGAAGAGGCCCGCGCAGAACCCGACCGTCAGCACCACGAGCATCGACGTCACGACCGACTCGAAGACGCGCTGGCCGCGCCGCTGCTGCACGGAGAGCACCACCATCGACACGACACCGGTGATGAGGCCCCCGAGCACCAGCGGCACACCGAACAGCAGGTGCAGGGCGATGGCGCCGCCGATCACCTCGGCGACGTCGGTGGCCATGGCGACGACCTCCGCCTGCAGCCAGTAGGCCACGCGCCCGCGGCGCGAGAGGCGCTCCCCGAGCACCTCGGGCAGCGACCGGCCGGTGACCACGCCCAGCTTGGCGGACAGGTACTGCACCAGCACCGCCATGACGTTCGCGACGACGAGCACCCACACGAGCAGGTACCCGAACCGGGCGCCGGCCGTGAGATTGGCCGCGACGTTCCCCGGGTCCACGTACGCGATGGCCGCGACGAACGCCGGGCCGAGCAGGGCCACCAGCCGCGCGGGACGCACGCCACGGCCCGCACGCCCGGGCGGTGCCGGGGCGACGGCGGGGGCGGGCTCGGGCGGTCGGGTCACGAGGTCCTCCGGTCAGCAGGTTTCGGGTGTCCGAAACTCTAGACGTCCATCACCGTATCTCGCATCCTCCTCGCCGTTCCGGGGCACCGCCGAGGAGGGTCTGTCACCATGTCGCTCGTGCCACCCACGACGACCGCCTCCGCCCGCCGCGCCCCGGGTCCGCTCGGCGCCGCGCTGCGGTCCCGGTGGCTGCTGGCGCTCGGCTTCGTCGCCGTGCACGTGTGGGTGGTGCACCAGGCGATCCGCTGGGGAAACACCATCTACGGCGACGTCACCCTCTACGAGTGGTGGGCACGTCACGGCCTCACCACCGGGCAGTGGCCCGTGCTCGACTACGACTGGGTGTACCCCGTCGGCGCGCTCGTCCCCGTCACCCTGCCCGCCCTCGTCTCGGGCGGCCTGCTGGGGTACGAGATCGTCTGGACCGCGATGGTCGTCGTGCTCGACGCCGTCGCCACCGTCGTGCTCGTGCGCGCCGCCCCGCGCGGCGTGCTCGGTGCCTGGTGGTGGCTCGCCTTCCTCGTCGCGCTCGGCCCCATCTTCGTCGGCCGGCTCGACGGCGTCGTCGCGCCGCTCATCCTGATCGCCCTGGTGATCGCCTCCCGGCGTCCCGCGCTCGCTGCCGCCGTCGCCACCGCCGGGGCCTGGATCAAGATCGCACCGGGCGCCGTCGTCGTGGCCCTCGCCGCCACCCGCGCACGATGGCGCGACCTGTGGCGGCAGGTCGTCGTGCCGGGCGCGGCCGTCAGCGCCGTCGTCGTCGGCCTCGCCCTCGCCGGCGGCGCCGGGCAGCGCGCGTTCTCCGTCTTCGGCCAGCAGGAGGCCCGCACCCTGCAGGCCGAGTCGGTGTTCGCCACCTGGTTCAGCGTGGCGCGGCTCTGGGACCCGTCGGTGACGATCGAGTACAACGACGTCATCTACACGTACGAGGTGCAGGGCCAGGCCGCGCAGCGCGTGGCCGAGCTGCTGGACGTGCTGCTCCCCGTCGCCGTGCTGCTGCTCGCCGCCCTCACCTGGTGGACGGCGCACCGGCGCCCCGACCACGCCGGCGACATCCTGCTGCTCAGCACCGCCGCCCTGCTGCTCTCGCTCATCGTTTTCAACAAGGTCGGCTCGCCCCAGTTCGTGGCCTGGATCGGCCCGCCGCTGGCCGCCGCCATCGCCCTCGCCGGCCCGGGCACGCGCCGCATGTGGGCGCCGCCGGCCGTCGGGGCGCTGCTCGCCGCGCTCGGCACGCAGATCGTGTACCCCGTGGCGTACGGGGAGTTCCTCGCCGGAGAGCCCGGCATGATCACCGTCGAGGGCCTGCGCAACCTGACGCTCGTCGTGCTGCTCGCGGGCGCCGTGTGGCGGATCGTGCAGCTCGGGCGCGACGGTGTGCGCGAGCCCGTGCGCGCCGACCCGGCCGCCTGACACCCCCGCCGCCAGGCGTTCACCGGCAGTCCGGCGCCCGTTCACCGCCGACTCCCCCGGCGGTCATCCGTCCTCCCTACCGTCACCCCGACGGCGCGCCGCTGCGCGCCCCCGGCCGCCACGGAGGACCTCTTGCGCACCGCCCGCACCCCGCGACCTGCTGCCCCCCACCCCGCACCCGAGCCTGCCCGTCGTCGAGCCGTCGCCGGCACCTGCGCGACGGCGCTCGCCGTCGCGCTGACCGTGCCGGTCGCGCTGACCGCGTCGGCGCACCGTGACGCCCAGCCCGGCGCCGGCGTGGTCGCGCAGCCCGTGGTGCAGTCCGCCGACGGCGCCCGGGTCGCGCTCTCGCCGCTCGGCTCGTACGCCACGGGCGTCTTCGACCAGTCGGCGGCGGAGATCGTCGCCTACCACGCGCGCTCGCAGCGCCTCTTCTCGGTGAACGCGCAGGCCGGCGAGGTCACGGTGCTCGACGTCGCGACGCCGTCGGTCCCGCGCAAGCTCTTCGCCCTCGAGACCACCGGCGTCCGCGCCGCGGACGGCTCCACGGTGCCCGACGGCGCCGTCGCGAACTCCGTGGCCGTCCGCCCGGACGGGCTCGGCGTGGTCGCCGTCGAGTCGCCCGACAAGGTGTCCGACGGCTGGCTCGTGCTGTTCGACGCCGCCGGGAACGGTCAGGCGCTCGGCGCCTGGCGCGTGGGCGCGCTGCCCGACATGGTGACGGTCACGCCCGACGGGCGCAGCGCCGTCGTCGCGAACGAGGGCGAGCCCGCCGACGACTTCAGCGTGGACCCCGAGGGCTCCGTGTCCGTGGTCGCGCTGCCCGACCGCCTCCCCGGGAGGAAGCAGACGCCGGCCGTCCGGCAGTCCGCGGTGCGGACGGCCACCTTCCATGCGTTCGAGGGCGCCGCGCTGCCCGACGGCGTGCGCGTGTTCGGGCCCGACGTCGCCGGTCCGGACGGCTCGCTCGACCACCGCGTGTCGCGCAACCTGGAGCCCGAGTACGTCACGGTGTCGAAGGACTCCCGCACCGCGTACGTCGCGCTGCAGGAGGCGAACGCCGTCGCCGAGGTCGACCTGCGCGCCGCCCGCACCACCGACCTGTGGTCGCTCGGCAGCAAGGACCTCTCCGTGCCCGGCCAGGGCATCGACCCGTCCGACAAGGACGGGGTCGCCGCCGTCCGCGAGGTCCCGGTCCGGGGGCTGTACATGCCTGACGGGATCGCGTCGTACACGTCGCGCGGGCGGACGTATCTCGTCACCGCGAACGAGGGCGACGCCCGGGAGTGGGGCGACTACGCCGAGCCCGCGCGCGTCAAGGACCTCGGCAAGGGCGGGCTACCGCCGGTCTGCGCCGGCTCCCCCGCCTCCGGGCTGCGCGGCGACGCGGACCTCGGGCGGCTGAACGTCACCACGGCGTCCGGCCTGCGTGCCGACGGGTCGTGCTACGAGCAGCTCTACGCCTTCGGCGGCCGGTCGTTCTCCGTGTGGACCACCGACGGCGACCTCGTGTTCGACTCGGGCGACACGTTCGAGCAGGTGACCGCCCAGGCCCTCGGCGACGCGTTCAACACCAACCACACCGCGACGTCGTTCGACGGCCGCAGCGACGACAAGGGCCCGGAGCCGGAGAACGTCACGATCGGCGAGGTCGGCGGCCGCACCTACGCCTTCGTCGGGCTGGAGCGTGCCGGCGGGGTCATGGTCTACGACATCACCCGACCCGAGCGCTCCGAGTTCGTCACCTACGTCTCGAACCGCGATTACTCCGTGTCGGTCGAGGACGCGATCGACGACGGCGCCGACCCGGCCGCCGCCCTGTCGGGCGCCGGTGACCTGGGGCCGGAGGGCCTGACGTTCGTCGCGGCGGCCGACTCCCCCACGCACCGCCCGCTGCTCGCCGTCGCGAACGAGGTCTCCGGCACGACCACCCTCTACCAGGTCGACCGGCTCACCGGCCGCCGCTGAGCCCCGCCCGGCCGCGTCCTGCGGCGGGAGCGCGAGTACCGTGACCTCATGACGCTCTCTCGGTACCTCGACGAGTGCGCCGTCCGCGCCGCGAGCTCGCTCGACCACGGCGTGGAGGCGAGCGTGAGCCTGCGCGAGCACGGCATCTCGCTGAAGGCCGGGAGCAGCACTCCGGGGGCCGGGCGGTGCGACCAGGCCGAGGCCAGGGCCGACACCGGCCCCTGCATCGACGCGATGCGCCGCAAGACGGTGCTCACGACCGCGATCGCCGACGTCGTGCCCGGGTGGGACGCCTGGCGGGACGCGGCCGCGCACGAGGGGTTCGTCCAGGCCCTCGCCGTGCCGGCCGAGGTGGGACCCGGCGTGGCAGTCGCGATCAACGTGTACAGCCGTCACGCCGGGGACTGGCCGGCCGGGCTCGTGGACGCCGCCGTGGGCCACGCCGCCCTGACGGCCGACGCCGTGCGTCTCCAGCTCCAGTTCGCGGACCTGGGGGACGCCGTCGCCGGCCTGTACCGCACCATGTCGGACCGGGCGGCGGTGCAGCAGGCGGTCGGCGCCATCATGGCGTCCAACGACTGCCCGGAGGACGAGGCCCGGCGCACCCTGCAGGCCGCCGCCGACCGGCGCGGGCTCAGCGAGCGGGACGTCGCCGAGCTCATCGTGCGGACGCTCGTCCTCGGCGACGCGGGCGACACGATCGGTGGTCTGGACCGCTGAGGTTGCCGATCCGGGCACGGCGCCGTGTCGTGCATCGCGTATCGGTGGAAAACTGGCCGGACGCGACAGGACGGAGCGATCGGTGAACACCTCCGAGGTGCTAGGCCTGCTCGCCCGGACCCTGGCAGGCCTCGACGCCAAGTCGTCGGTCGCCGCACGGATGTGCCGCGCCTGCGCCACGATCCTCGGCGCGCAGGGCGGGAGCCTGACGCTCTCGACCACTCAGGGCGAGCGGATGACGGTGACCAGCACCGACGCGACGGCGGCGGGCATCGAGAGCATCCAGGACGTGCTCGGCGAGGGGCCCGGCCGTCGTGCGCTCGACGACGACCGGATCGTCTCCGCCTCCCTCGACGGTGTGCCCGACGACGACCCGTTCCCCGTGTTCTCCCAGCTCGCCGCGAACTCCGGCGCGCACGGGACCTGGTACGCCGTCCCGATGCGGGTCGGGGGCCAGCCGGTGGGCGTGCTGGGCCTCGTCGTCGCGCCCGGGGAGGTGCTGGGGCGGGACCTGGAGGACGCCCAGTTCCTCGCGGACGCGGCCGGGACCGCGCTCCTCGGCGAGATCGACCAGATCGGCTGGGCCGCCCGGGCGCGCGTGGACCAGGCGACGGGCATGGTGTCCGCGCAGCTCCGGCTGCGCCCGGCCGACGCCCTGGCCGTGCTGCGCGCGCACGCGTTCGGGCGCGGCAGCACGCTGGACGAGGTCGCCGAGGACGTCGTGGCGCGGCGGCTCAGCTTCGCGGACGACGCCGGCGCCGTCGAGCCACGGCGGTTCGAGGACGGCTGAGCCGCCCGCCCGTCACGCGGGCGGGCCGCCGAGGAGGCGGGCGGCCGTCGCCTTCCGGTCGATCTCCGGCCGGTGGGCCAGGTCGACGATCTGCCTCGCCAGGTCGCGCACCGCCACGTTGTGGTCGTTCGACGCCTTGCGCATGAGCTCGAAGGCCGGGTCGGTCCCCATGTCGTACAGGACGGCGAGCACGCCCTTCGCCTGCTCGATCACGCCGCGGGTCTCTGCCGCGGCGCGGATGTCCGCGAGCGCGCTCTCGCGCACCCGCTCGGCGACGGCGGACGTGAGGTCCACGAAGTAGCCGACCAGCGCGAGGGGCTCGGAGTCCGAGGTGGCCTTGCGGGGCCGCCCCACGACGGTGACGGTGCGCTCGCGCTCGGTGGCGGTGAGGATCCGGTGCACGCTCGAGAACGGCTTCCCGGCGCGCCCGGCGCGCGACAGCGTCTCGCGGACGGTCTCGCGGTCGTCAGGGTGGGTGTGGGTGAGCACGAGCCCGGTGGTGGGAACGACCTCGTGCGGCTTGAAACCGTGCAGGTCGTACATCTCGTCCGACCACGTCCAGCGGTCCACGGCAGGCTCAAGTCGAAAGCGGCCTACCAGGCGGGTCGGCCGGAGCGCCGACGGTTCGTCGACCTCTGGGGCGTCTGCGGACACGGTCGCCTCCGGCAGTTGGAGCAGACCAGCCACTTCTTGACCGGCGCCCACGACAATAGCAAGCACACCGCAGACGTCGACCGCTAGGTTGAGCGGATGCCGAGGCCGACGTCGCCCTCCTCCCCTGTCCTCCCACGCGCCGTCCCGGGTGTCCTGCTGGCCGTCGCGCTGGTGAGCGTCTCCTCCGGCTGCGGGGTGGTCGATGCGCTCGGGCCGACGGCGTACTGCCGCCCGAACGACCCGGTCGTGGTCCCGACGAGCGTCGTGCCGGGCGACGAGCTGGTCGTCCAGATCGACGGGGTGGGCCGGCACGAGGAGTGCTCGTCGGACCTGCCCCGCGGGGCCCGGTACGGGGTCTCGATCCGTTCGCGCGTGGACGGGACGGGCAACAGCGACGACGGCAGCCACTACTACTCGGCCGACCTGGTCATCCTCGACCCGGATGACGACGGCGCGGCGCACAGCACCGTGCGCGTCCCGGACGACATGCCGGTCGGGCCCGCGGAGATTTCCGTCGACCTGGAGGGTGCGTCGACCCTGTGCGAGATCGACCCCGCGATGTCGTGCGGCCCGGACCCCTTTGCCCTCATCGAGGTCGGCTGACGCCTCCGGGTCCGACCTCGGTGCCGCTGCTAGGTTGCCCCGGTGCGCAGGGTGTCGGTGGTCGGGGCAGCAGGGTCGGGCAAGTCGACGTTCACCCGGCACCTGGCGGCGCACCTCGGGGTGCGGCCGGTCGAGCTGGACGCCCTGTTCTGGGGTCCGGGCTGGACGCCGCGGCCGCGGGACGAGTTCCTGGCGGACGCGCGCGCCGAGCTCGCCGGCGACGCCTGGGTGATCGACGGCAACTACTCCGGCCTCCAGGGGGAGATCTGGGCGCGCGCCGACACCGTCGTCTGGCTGGACCTGCCGCGGCCGGTCGTCATCTCGCAGGTGTACCGGCGCACGCTGGCCCGAGTCCTGGACCGGACGGAGCTCTGGCCTGGCACCGGCAACCGGCAGCGGTGGCGCGACGTCCTGCTCCCCTGGCAGAAGGACTCCATCGTCCGGTGGTCGTGGGACCAGCTGCAGCGACATCCCGAGCGTTACGGCTCCGCGATGGCCGACCCCGCCCATGCGCACCTGGCGTTCCACCGCCTGCGGTCGCGCCGCGAGGTCGCCGCGTTCCTCGCTCGCTGACCCGCGGGGGCCGGTCAGAACGGCGCGAGCGCCTCGAGCAGGACGACGGCGGCCGTCGCGCCGATCGAGAGGGACACCACGATCGCGGGCGCCTTGCGCCGTCTGCGGAGCGCGCCGACCTCCGCGCCGGCCACCCCGACGAACAGCGCCGCCGTCGCCAGGTGCCACACGACCCCGCCCACCGTCGGGGAGTCGACGACGCGCTGGACGTGCCGCCACCACGCGCCGAGGAAGAGCCCCGCGACTCCCGCCTGGATCAGCGCGAGGCCCGCGACCGCCGCCACCCGCAGCAGACGCTCGGTGGGGTCGTCCGCGCTCGTGCCCGCGAGCTCGTGGCCGTCCGTCACGTGGCGCGTTCCCATCGTCGGTGTCTCCTGGGTCGTCGTGCGGCGCCGAAATACCGGCGCCCGGCCGCCAGTGTCCGGCGGGCCCGCCGGGGAAGTAAACCAGCAGGGGGTGCTGTCCACCGAGCCCGCCCACGACCAGTCGCACACCGCCACAAAGTTCGCCCGCCGCGTCGCACGGCCAGGGCGTTGCGCCGGGCACCTTTGCCGCTACTGTCTGCCTCGTGAGCGACGACGTGGTCGAGTTGAAGGTCCGGGTCCGACGCCGGAGCGCGAGGATCGCGGCCGTGGCCCTGGCGGCGCTGGTCCTCCTCGTCGGATGGTGGTTCGTCTCCGCGAGCGCCACCGTGGTGACGGGCTCGGCGTCGTCGACCGGCGCGGGGCACACCGACCAGTGCGCCTACCCGGACGACGACATCTGGGCGGTGTTCGCGAAGGACGAGACGCCCGTCGTCGTGCAGACCGTCCGTAACGACGGCCGCTGGCCCGTCGAGGTGATCAGCACCCGCCCGGAGGCGTACCGCTTCGGCCCCTTGGCGGCCGACCGTCGGGACGACGGCACGTTCCCCGACCCGGCGCTCGGCCCTCCCGCGGACGGCGAGACGTCGGACCGGGTGACCATCCCGCCGGGCCGCGAGGTCCCGATGTGGGTCATCGACCCGTTGCACCCCACGGACCCGCTCCAGGGCAGCGCCGCGCAGGTCGGCTTCAACGCGCGGGACGGCGTGGAGAGCGCGCCGGTGCGGGTCCGCTCGCTCGGCCTCCTGCACGACGCCGACATCCCGCTCTACTCCACCCTCTGGCAGAGCGAGCTCACCACCGACTCCCCAGACTTCCAGGACGAGCTCGCACAGCTCTGCGACGCCTGACCCGAGGCCCGATCACGTCGGGCCTTCCCACCTGCCAGCAGAAGGGCGATGCGGACATGGATCTGGTGATGGGTGGCGTGCGGGTCCGGGCCGACATCTCGGCGGGACCTGAACCGCGCTCCCTCGCCGTCGACATCGCCTGTTTCAAGGACGAGACGTTCGTGGCCGGAGAGAAAGGGCCGACGTCGATCGACCTTCCAGCACCGGTGGTGGGGTCGATGTCGGTCGCAGACTTCCCGGCCTACGGCTTCGCCTACGCGTGGGGGCTCTTTGCCTCAACCGTCGAGCAGATCACTGCGTCGCCCCGCTGCACGGTCGGAGCACGTCGGGTCATGCTGGCGGACGGCGTCGAGTGCCAGGTGTTCGTGGCGCTGGTGCTCGGTGGGGATCTGGCCGAGCGGCGTGCCGCGTCTCTCCGGCTCTGGGAGGCGGGCGCCGTCGTCCAGGAACTCCCGCTGCGCACGTGACGGGAGCCCGATCGCACCCGCAGTGCGAGGGCTCCTCTCGGCCCCGGCCCGGCTCGAACGGGCAGCCACCCTCACCAAGCTGCGGGCAGGACGCGCCAGTACCGGCTTTGGACGCGCCTTGGGCGGAGTGGGTTGAGCGTAGCGGGGCGACGGTCGGCGGACGAGACTTTTCGACGGCCTACGACGCCACGCGCGCATGACACAGAACAGTCTCTCGGTGCCGCTACTCTCGGCCTCGTGAGCGACGATGTGGTCGAGTTCAAGTTCCGGATGCGGCGCCGGAACGTCAGGATTACTGCCGGCGCCATCGCGTTGCTCATCGTCCTCGTCGCGTGGTGGGTCGTCTCCGGGACCGCGTCAGTGGTGACAGGCTCCACCACGTCGGCCGGCGCGGGCCATGGCGACCAGTGCCTCTGGGACGACGACCACTTCTGGGCGGTGTACGCGAAGGACGAGGCGCCCGTCGCCGTGCAGACGGTGCGGAACGAGTCTCGGTGGCCGGTCGAGGTGATCAGCACCCGTCCGGACGCGTACCGCTTCGAGCCGTCGGCTCTCGCATTGGACGAATCGATCCCCGACCCGAAGGCGGGCCCTCCTCCGGAGAGCGAGACATCGGACCGCGTCACGATCCCGGCCGGCCGGGAGGCGGTCATGTGGATCATCAACCCGTTCCGGGCGGAGGGCTCGACCGAGGCCGACCCTCCCATCGGTGACGGGGCACGAGTGGGCGTCAGCGATGCGCCGCTGCGTGTCCGATCCCTCGGCCTCGTACACAACGCCGTCGTCCCGTTCTACGCCACCCTCTGGAAGAGCGGGCTTCCCAGCGACTCGCCGGAGTTCCAGGCCCGGCTCGCAGAGCTCTGCGAGACCTGATCCGTCGCCGGGTACGCGGCCACAGGGATCGTCGGTTCGTCAACGCCTAGAAGTAGTTCAACCGGGCGGCCGCACGCTCCCGCGAGGACGCACCATGGCGTGCATCGCGAACGACTGCGGGGCAACGAGCCGGTAGATCACGGGCGCAGAGCGCGGGACTACGGCCGATCCCACGCGAGTCGGCACAGCTCGGAACCCGGCTTCTGCTGACCGTGCTCCACCTCGTACACGCAGTCGCCGCACACACCTTCGCAGTCGTTGCCCGAACCGGCGTGCTCATCCCAGCGATGGCCGCACTCGGGACAGTCGCCCGGGACTGCCGCCAAACGGGCCGCCCGGCGCGCAGCGATCCACCTGGCAAACCCCATGTCGGCAAGCCTAGGACCGGCGCTATCGGCAGCGAGAGCTTGGATCCGAAGCAGGCGGGCACCGCTGACGACGCAGGGGAACGATGAGCAACACCAACAGCGTGGTGCAGCTGCGGCGTACCCAAGGTTGCGGGGCTGCACTGAGGACGGTCTAGAAGAGCCCGACCCCCTCAAGGAGTACCGCGAAGACCAGCCCTCCGGTCGCAATGGCAGCGACGCGAACGGAGCGCATGCGGCGACGGACCAGCATGACTGCCTCAGTCACGACGATTCCGCCGTGAAGTGCCCCGGTGAACGCCCGGAAAATCACGGGGAACGCAGTGGGGGCTTCAGCGATGTTGCTGACATGCCACCACCACAACTCCAGGAAGAGGCCACCGATGGCCGTCTGGATGAACAGCAGGGAGCACACAGCGACGACCTGCAGGACACCCTTGGTCGATCGCGCGTCAGTCGGTACGGCAACCTGCCGATAGGGATCTTCCAGATCGTTCAACTCCACTCGGTTCGCCTCTCAGGGTGCTCGGGGTGGTTCGTCGGACGGGCCCGACTTCACTGAGCAAATTCTGACGGGCGCGAACAGCTCTCCGCGCCGTCACGGACACCAGACGACAAGTTCACCCACACACCCGACCATTGGGTGCCGCGTCACCTGCCTGCGCGTCGCGCTTCAGCACCTCGGTCAAGGGATGCGACCTCCGGTGGCGGTACCGGTGGGCTTCAAAACGGCGCGTTGGCCCACCCAGCTCGCTCGGGTCATTCTGGCATCTGACCTGGTCTTTTACGGCGCAACCCGTTGGATCGGGTTACACCTGCCGGCACCGGTCCGCCCTTCAAAACGGAGGCAATCCGGCGACCTGTCGGCACCTCGGCCGGTGGGGACACTCGGAGGCGCCGTACCGATGGCGGAGCACCAGGGGTCGGCAAAGGTCCGGGTCAAGGGTGGCCGCGGGCCATCGCGCAGCGACGCCGTAGGCGCCCTTGACACGGACCGGAGACGGCCGGATGCTCGGCTGTCGGTGCGGGGACGGGCTCAGTGTCACGCGGAGCCAACCGCACGCCATTCCAGCAGGGCGGGTGAGAAGCAGAGGATGACTTTGGTGAAGGTACTCTCGGGTTCGGTGAACAACGTCGTCGTCGTCACCGATGGCCGGAGGCTCCCCGGGCTGGTGGTTCAGGGCGACCGGCTCCACGAGTGGTTGAGGCTCGTCCAGGAGGGTGGTGCCGACTCGGTGGAGATCCTGGAGGAAGAACTACGGCTGTCGGTGGCTGAACTGGAACGCGTCAGCAAGCAGGAGGGCTATCCGGCCCCGTGAGCTATGCGGCACCTCGCGCCGGTCATCGAAACGCTGAACAAGACCCCGCACTGGTCGGCCCCGAAGGGATCCGAGGCCGTGTATCAGGACGTGATTGACAGTTCGCCTTCCATGGGCGAGCCCGTGTCGCGAGGAACGATTCACGCATCACCATGGGCCAGGCGCTAGACGTGTTCAAAGCTCGAAGGGTCGGTCGTTCGTCGACCTGGAACTGGACCTGTTTCAAAGCGCCGATGGTCGCGCCGGCATCGTCGACCAGGACGAGTTCGACGAGCTGGCCTTGTCCGGGTACCTCACCGACACCCTGGTGACGACCGCAACCGAGGTCGCACAAGCTTTGCTACCTCTGGTGCAGTCGGAGGCAGAGCCCTTCGCCGGCGCGATGAGAGCATGTCTGCGCCCGCTTCGCTCCTGACGGTTTCCGTCAGTCCCGCCGGGCTAACGATGAACCGCAAACGGAGTGAAAGGAGTGCTGGGAACGGCGAGCGGCCCCAACCGCAGCACTGCGGGTGAGGCCTTCGGGGGGCGGTAGCGGTGGGCTTCAAGACGGCGCGCTGGCCCACCCTGCTCGCCCGGGTCTTTCTGGCATCTGACCTGGCCCTTTACAGCGTCGCCCGTGGGATCGCGTTGCACCCGCCGGCACCGATCCGCCGACCAAAACGGAGGCAATCCGGCGACCTGTCGGCACCTCGGCCGGTGGGGACACTCGGAGGCGCCGTACCGATAGCGGAGCACAAGAGGTCGGCGGAGGTCCGGGTCAAGGGTGGCCGCAGGCCATCGCGCAGCGACGCCGCAGGCGCCCTTGATGCGGGCCGGAGTCGACCGGATGCTCGGCGGTCGGTTCGGGGCCGGACCGCACGTGAACTTTCGACCCGGCCGAAGCCGCACGCCTGCCCCTACGCTTCGCGTGTGACCAACGGATACGAGGAAGGTTCTGAGATCTGCTTCCTGACGGACGGGCGCATCTATGAGCCGCGAGGCAGCCGAGTCGGTGAGTACATCGCGGTGTTCGGAGAGCTCCGCTCGGGTCCTCGGTTCCGCGCCGGACTCGAGGTGCCGTTCACGGCGTGTCTCGCGCTCCCCACCGGCCCACGTCTGTACGCGAAGCTCGTCTCGACTACCCGGCCGATCCCGACCTGGTGGAGGAGACCGATTTCATGGTCTTGCTCTTCGGCCTCACGCCGGCGGAGATCGAGCGAGGCACCCTGATCACGTCTGTTGGCTAATCAGAGGGGCCGGAGCATGACACATAGACGCAGTTCGACCCTCGCCCCTACGATCACGGCATGCACACCTCCACGAAGGGACATGCCGCGTAGGCGCCCATCACAGCTGCGCATCGACGCGCTAGCGAGAACACAACCAGTTGCCCACCATCCGAGGCGCCGCCTCGGCGGAGGGAGGCTGTCAGGAACAGCCCGTAGCGCGGTCCTGCGCTACGAACGGCAGTACGGGCACTGGCGCGGTGATCAACTTGCGGCGCTGGATGCCTGGCTCAGTGCCAGTCGCGTAGCCATCGATCCCGACCCGAACTCCACCGATCTTCCGTGCTGCCCCAGGACCACCTACCGCCCCGCGCCCGAGACACGCGAGGAGATCGAGCGACTCCTTCGCTGGGTCCCACCGGAGGCGGGCCGCGAGTTGCGCAAGCTGGTGCGTGCGGCCGACGCCAGGATGGTCGGAACCGTCGACGGCTTCTGGTGGCGGGACCTGCGGTACGAGCCGTAGACCGCCGCAGCACAGGATGAGGCGGCCCCGGACTGACCCGGGGCCGCCTTCGCCTTGCGGTAGGGGAGGCCGGGTGGGGTGCGCGAAGCGAGCGCAGCGAGCGAAGCGCGGGGCCCCGACCGGTCGACCTACCAGCGCGGCGGAGCCGCGCCTTGAGTCAGTAAGGAAAACCCTCACCATCCTGAACCCGCAGGGTTGGTCCAGATAGTCCCGACCGGTCGCCACCAGCTCCGTCACCCGCATGGCGCCCTGACATACGGTATAACAAGGGTGTGCCAGAGACGGTTACCTCCCAGTGTCCCGGTCGGCGTGGACGAAATATACCCCGACCGCTTGTGACGCAATTGCTAGCGGAATCAGCGAACAGATGCCCAGCTCCCGACTGCGAAGCCCGGCTTTGGGTGCACGCCGGAGGCTCAACGGTTCGCCTCGCAGAAATTGCTCACATCATCGCAGCCTCGGAAGACGGTCCCCGGGCAGATGCAGGAGCGTCGAGCGAAAGTCTAATCAGCGAAGAGAACCTAATTGTAGTATGCCCCAATACCCACACGGTAATCGATAGGGCGCCCGACGATTTTCCCGTCGCTACCCTTCAAGCCTGGAAGGTTCTACACACCGAGCGCCTCGACGCAGCCTTTGGCGTCCGTCGATTCGACACCCGAAGTGATGCCAGGAACGAAATCGAACAACTACTAGAAGACAATCATGCAATCTGGGTCAACTACGGGCCCGAGTCTAAGGCCGCATCTCGGCCCGATTCCGAAGCCTATCAACTCTGGGTGGCTCGTGCACTCGACAGTGTTATACCGAACAATAGAACGATTCGACGGATACTAGACGCCAATCGGCATCTGCTAACCCCAAGCGAACGCATTATTGCTTCCGCGTTCCGACAGCACGAACGGGCGTTCGCCGCGCGCCACATATCGGCCGAGTTTGACCCGACCGGAACCCTCTTTCCGCGCGAGATGAATTCAATTCTACTGGACCAGTAAAGGCGAGATCGTGAAGATTGCTAGAAGCGAAAGCTGGAGTTGGCTGCTTGCCAGACTCCAGAATCACTCGGCAGTGGCAAGAGCAGAGCGGGAAGGAAACTATCTTGTCCGCATCGAGAAGACAAACGGTCGAGAACTTCTTGTCCTCTTCTGCAACGAATACATGGTGAGCCTCGAAACGCTCGACGATGCCCTCAACATTGCGCCAAACCTGAGCGCAATTGTGACGAGCAGCGCGTGGAATCGATACAGCAGAGAGGCCAAGGAAGAGGGGAAACAACTCGGAATTGGAGTCTTCCGTGGACCAGAGATTCTCGGGGCCCTGCACAAGGATGGCGGGGAATTCCTTGAACACCTGTCCCGTGATCAGCTCGATGCGATACGCCGCGGACATGATCCCTACTGAATGGCCCATCTACCTCTTCGGCAGCGCAAATGAATGCCGCGGCAGTTGCCTTAGAGTCAAGCCGCAGGATATCGACGTCATCGTGGTCTACCCGGACCAATGTCGAAGCGATGCGGGAGCGCTAGCACGAATGCTTCGACGAGACACTACCGCGGCACTACGGCTCGACGTCGTCGCGCTCTCCGCGTCAGAAGCGGCGGGAAGTTCATTCGTGAGCGACGTCGGCGCGAAGCCCATCCGCGCAATCTAAGGGCCCCTAAGAACCTCTTCACTTGACCAATGAATCGCGAGAAGAAGCGAACACCTCCGCGGCCGACCATGATTGCCAGTAGTTCTCAGCGTCCATGTTCGCGAGCGCAAAGTTAAACTTCGGCGAATCCGTGAGTGCCCGGGCCACTACCTGAGACTCCGCAATCTTTAGAAGGAGCGCAAGGTGGAGAACCCATTTTCCAGAAACCGCGAGTATATAGTACTCAGATATCTCGCACTCAAAGAACGTGTTCACCGCGTCGAGCTGGTGGCTTTGATCGTTGCGAATCCGCTTCATCGTCCGCACCCATGCATCTGGATCTGGCCCAACAAGTCCTGGCGCAACATTCAGAACCGGAACAAGCATCTCGGCGAGCCGTTCCGAGTAGCTCAACTGGTCCAGATGATTGAGTGTCCCGGAGACCCGCCTTGCCGCACCCTCTAAATCGCTCCAACCAGCGTCCTTTAGCACCGCTACCGCAGCTCGGCGCGCCGCGTCATGGACTTTGCGCATGCGGCTCTTCGACAGAGGAGCGAACGGTCGCGAAGAGGAGTACAGCCGGCGATGCGCGCCTTCAAGAGCTGTGGCGAGTACCAAGGCGCTGACCTGTAGAACTTCCTGCCCAGCTGTGGCGATATATGGCAGAGGGCCGAGTTCGTCGGCCAGTTTAAGCCACGACGCTGCGGTCTTGATCCGCAGGATGCCTGGACTCAGCAGGTCCGCTCGGCGCCATTCCTTGCCATCATGCAGCGGCGGGCTGTATCCATGCCATGTGTCGGCAGTGTCTGGCCTGATCTCGATACTGGATTGCCGTGCGGCATTGCCTGTCCACAGATGAACAAGTTGCGCGAGCGACCCAACCAAGACCTGGATCGCTTCCACAAGGACAAGTGGCTCGTCAGGCACAAATGAGAATCCCGGTGCGCCGCGATCCTCCCATGGGGAAATGGTGCCGGCTGTGGAGGGACCATCGACGCGCGCTGGGGCGTCGCTGAGCCATCCCGCTTGGCCAGCGGGAATGTCAAATGACACACGGAGTCCCGTCACAAGGGCTTGCGCGTTACAAAGGTGGACACCCATTACATACCGATGTCCATCAAATTGCTGCGCAAGCAATCTTCCGACGTCGACGCTCATTTGCGCGTCAAGAAGCGTTAGAGCGGTGCCATCGTTGAGCTCACCAAGAACCACTTGGGGCGCATAATCGGCCGCGATCCGGCTGGGCTCCATCTTGTGGATTGTTGTGGTTGATCCGTTCGCCGAATGGACTGACACCTGAGAGGCCGAAGTTATCCATTTGTCAACCAGGAGATGAAACGATCCCGGTCTCATATATGCGGTGCCTGTTGATGCGCGGTCGGGGGCGCCAGGCGACCAAAACGTGCCTTGGAGTTCTTGAGGATCTTTGCTCAACGCGGTTCCTATGATTCGAGTGAGCGCGAACGGCTATTGTCACATGACCTTCGCACCCTTTGCGCGGTTGTCTCGCCAGCAAAGCGTTTGAAGATTGTCGGGCGTGCTCAGACCGCCCCTCGACACTGGGACGATGTGGTCCACCTCCAGCAAGAGGTACGGGTGCTCGGAGAGTGTGATCCCGCACTGACGGCAGGCATAACCGTCGCGTGCCTTGATTTCGTTGCGGAGCCTCGCAGTCATCAGTGAGCGTTGCGCTGCCGCAGACTTTGCCCACTTGATTTTTTGGTCGAGTGTTGCTGACAACGCGTCGATCGTCTCCACGTTGAGAATGATGTCTGCGGCCTGGCCTGAGTTCCCGCCCGCCGAGGTGTACTGGAACCTGTATTCGGGATAGGGAATCGTGATGGGAGCCACGTGTGCGCCGAGCTCGGTCCAGAACAGGTCCTCGTAGTGCTTGGTGATGAATTCTGGAGGCTGAACCGAGCCCTTTATCGCCGCCTCTCGTCTGGCGAGGTTGTCAACCGCACCTTCCAGCCTCGAGATTGATTCTCCGAGTTGTTGCACGCCGCCAAGCGTTTCCTTATCGGCGGCAACGTTGAAGTACTTGATGAGATACTTAATTGGGTCCATACTCGCGTTTCGGACCACCTGGAGCGAAGCGTTGTGGACGTTGGGTGCGTAGACAGCAACGTTGCGATCCCTGCGATAGTTCCAGTTCGAGGTGTTCTCAAACGACGCCAGATGCGCGTATTGCCCGGTTGCTGACGCAAGCGTAAAAGCGCCAGATGCTTCGATCTCCTTAGCGTACCTGGTCATCTCATTATGCTCGGCTACGAACGACGCGATCTCGGCCTTCTTTGCGGCGAATTCGTCACCGCCAAAGTACTTCCGCATTCTGTTGTGCCGGACAATGGGTCCAACGAGAGGCACTATGCCCACAAGAAGGCTGATTACCGCGACGGGTGGCACGGCAAAAGCCCAAATAACCGTCCAGAGTAGGGACCAGGCAAGCCAACCCCAGTGGCCGCCGCGAATCTGTGGGCTGACGTCCGTGTAGCGCACCACAACTCTCCATTCTGGACTTGGGCCTTCGCCAAGCAGACGTGAACAGTACCCCGTGGCAACGTTCCCGACAACGGTCGTCCTGGGGGATTTATTGTCGCCAGCGGGTGATTTTCGAACGGTGTGACGGGTCACTCCGTTAGTGCAGTGACGGTGTCTGCGAGAGCGTCTGCCCCGGCGGCTTCAAGTTCTCGCCCGCGCTGTGGGGTCTTGGCGTAGCCGAGTGACCGGACGCCCGCAGCACGTGCCACCTCGACGTCCGAGACAGAGTCACCGAAGAGAACCGCTTCCGCAGGCTCGACCTGCGCAATCCGTAGCGCGGCTTCGACGAGGTGAGTGTTCGGTTTCATGAGCGCCGGTTCGCTCTCCGGTCTGCCGATGACACCGCGCACCTTGCCAGCAAGGTGCCACCGTTCGAGGTAGGTCAAGGCGGCCTCGGCGGCGTTGTTCGTGACGATGACAACGGGCACGTCGGCGCGGTGGAGCGCATCGATCAACTCGTGCGCACCCGGCGTCGGCCGCGAGATTCGCGCGGCCTCGACCTCTGCTTCGATGCACACAGCCTCTACGTCCGACAGCGCGTCGGGCGCGTGGGAGCCGGCCCAGCGGATGATCGCGAGGTGATCGGAGGTCTCGCGTAACTCCGCGGGTTTGATGCCGTGTCGGGCAAGGACAGCACGCGCGGTGTTCGCAGCTGGATGTTGAGCGGCGCGAGCATGAGCGGCGTGACAGGGCCGTCGAAGTCGAGCAGGACTGCGCGTGCTGACCAGAGCAGGGTGCGGGCGTGGGTCACTTGGCGTCCTCGACGGCGATGGTGTTCCAGACGCTGTCGAACCATGCCCTCGTCTCGATGACGAACTGGGAATCTACGGCTTCGATGTCGCCGTCGTCGGTCCAGTGGAACAGAACGGTGTCCTTGCCCATGGGGTCATAGATGGACACCTGGCGGCCGGAGGTTCGGACGTCATGCTTGACGACCGGGTAGTAGCCGAAGAAAGCATCCGCGCCGTTGATGACGTACGCCTTGAACATCGGCGCGCCCGCGAAGCGTCGCGTCTCGACCGTGGCGTCGGGGACCAGGCCGAGGTCTGCGAGCTCCTGCACCGCATCGGTGACACCGCCGATGTACATGGCACCAAGGTCGGCCATGCGCGCCCGGGCAGCAGCGGAGTCACGTTCGACGCCGTCTACTGCCACGGGCAGGGCGAGGGGCTGGGTCATGTCGGAGACGAGGACGCGGATCCGGATCGACTTCGGCGTGAGCCGACCCGCGCGGATCTTGTCGAGGGGTTCGGCGATCGCGCCGTGCAGGGTCTCGGCCGTGTAGCCGAGAAAGTCGATGCTGACCTCGTCGGGCTCGAACGCCTTCTCGATGTGGGGCCCCAGGCCGGCAGGCTTCTCCGTACGTTCGCGCGCGAAGACACCACTCCCCTGGCGGGAGACCACGAGCGACTCGTCCTTGAGGACGCGCAGCGCCTGCTGGATCGTCATCCGCGAGACGCCGTAGCGCTCGGCCAGCTCGTACTGGCTGGGCAGCTTGTCCCCCGGCTCGATCTTGCGCGTGAGAATCGCAGCACGGAGCGCCGTCGCCACCTGGAGGTAGGGCGGTCGCGGGTCGTCGGGATCGAGACTCGTGCCGTCCACCCCGGGACTCGTCGTCCACCCCAGTCAGCCAACATTGCCCGGTCCGCTGCCATGACTATCTGTGCCGTTCCGTCCTGAGCGAGGTGCCCCCATGACGAGTCAACCTAGTCCCGAGTCGGGCCCTCCCTCGATAGCACGCCGCGCTCCCTCGCCGGCATCCGCCACCAGCTCCGCGACGCCCAGGACGCCACTCGACCACCATCGCCCAGGCGACCGCGCTGCTCGGCCACGCCGACGAGGGCACCACCGTGCGGCACTCCGGTGAAGCGCACCCACGTGGCGCCAGATCTGCAGGTCGTCTCCGACCAGCTGGTCACTCAGGCGACAGCGGCAAGGTTGAGGCCCTCTGACCCGCGCCAATTCAATCGGGGCGAGGCGCGGTGAATAGGCTCGATACTGGCGCCATGACACGCATGAGTGCTGCTCAGCTCGCCGACGTCGACGATCCTGCGTGGCCGAGACTCCTGGAACGCATCAATGCTGTGCCCGGCGCGACGGCTCTGCCCATCTCGCGCGCCCAGGGGCTGCGCACGCTGGAGTCTCTGCAGGTCTCGGCTCGTTCAACTCTCGGCGCCCTCGCTCTCAACTGCGCTGCGGTCATTGCCGACCACGGGTGGTTCCGTCTCCTGGGCGGCGGCGGAGACGGCCTGCCGGACCTCGCAAGCAGCAACCGACTGAGCCCCGACACCCACCCGCAGTCACCCCCGTTCCTGCTCATCGGGTGGGACGCGCTGGGCGGCCGATTCGCCATCGACGGGGGCGGTCTGGGTGTGGCGCCCGGCGAGGTTTGCTACTTCGGTCCCGACACTCTGCAGTGGGACGGACTCGGGGGCGGACACTCTGCGTTCGTCGAAGCCGTGCTCAGCGGAGCGATGGGCGAGACGTTCGCCGACCTTCGTTGGAGCACGTGGCAGCGCGACGTCGAGACCATGTCACTCGACCAGGGGTTCAGCACCTGGCCGCCGCCGTTCAGCGAAGAGGGCCGCGATCTGGACCACGTCTCACGCCGGCCAGTGCCCCTCTCGGAACTCTTCTACTTCTACGACGAAGCCGCGGCACGTCTCGGACTCTCCGGCGAGTCACCCGAGCCTCAGCTCGCACCACCCTCGAAGCGGTCGGCCGGCAAGACGGAGTGACAACGGAGTACGGGGAACGGCGAAGGGCCCCACATCCGCAGTGCTGCGGGTGGGGCCCTTCGGGTGGCGGTAGCGGTGGGATTTGAACCCACGGTGGACTTTCACCCACACACGCTTTCGAGGCGTGCTCCTTAGGCCGCTCGGACACGCTACCTCGCCGGTCGGACCGGCCCACCGAGGATACCCAATGGAGCGGCAGACCTGAAATCGGGCTCAGGTGCCGTCGTTGCCGGGGTCGAAGACGCGCTCGTAGACCGCGGCCGCCTCGTCCACGACGGCGGGGTCCATGGACGCGACGGGGGCGAACGCGCCCAGCAGGGGTTCGCAGTCCGGCCCGCGGCCTGCCAGCTCGCCGGTCAGCACCCACGGGAACCGGTCGGGCGTCATGAGGTGGGCGTACTGGCACAGCTGCCGCGCCACCCAGTGCTCGGCCGGGCGGTCCCACCACGGCTCGGGGTCCAGCGGGTTCACGCTGAGCCCCGGGAGCACGCACCCGCTCTCGTGGTCGCGGCTCTCGGCGGCCGCGTCCGCGACGGGGCCTGCGCTGAACCGCACGTAGAGCGGCCCGACGACACCGAGCAGCCCGACGACGTCCCCCAACGTGCGCAGTCGGGGGACGTCGTCGAGCGTGGCCGGCGCGCCGGGCAGGTGCAGCATGTCGCCCCTCCGGTCCCGAAGGTGTCAGAACACCGGCTTGCCGCCCGTGACGCCGAGCACCGTGCCGGAGACGTAGCTCGCGTCCCGCGGGGACGCGAGGAAGACGAACGCACCCGCGAGCTCGGCCGGCTGCCCGGCCCGCCCCAGCGGGGTGTCCTTCCCGAACTTCTCGATCTTCTCCTCCGGCTGGGTCGCCGGCTGCAGCGGGGTCCAGATCGGGCCCGGCGCGACGGCGTTCACGCGGATGCCGCGCGGGCCGAGCTCGGCCGCCAGGTTCACCGTGAGGTTGTTGATGGCGGCCTTCGTCGACGCGTAGTCGAGCAGGGACGTCGACGGCTGGAACGCCTGGATGGACGAGTTGTTGATGATGCTCGAACCCTCGCCGAGGTGCTTCAGCGCGGACTGCGTGATCCACATCAGCGCGTACAGGTTCGTCTTGAGGACCCGGTCGAGCTCGTCGGTCGTGACGTCCTCGATCGACTCGCGGCGCGCCATCTGGAACCCGGCGTTGTTCACCAGGACGTCGAGCCCGCCCAGCTCCTGCGCGGCACGCTCCGGGAGCGCCCGGGCCGTCGCCTCGTCGGTGATGTCGCCCGGCAGCAGCGCCGCCTTCCGGCCCGCCTCGCGCACCCAGCGCGCCGTCTCCTGCGCGTCGTCCTCCTCCTCGGGCAGGTACCCGATGGCGACGTCGGCGCCCTCGCGCGCGAACGCGATCGCCACCGCCCGGCCGATGCCGGAGTCGCCGCCCGTTACCAGGGCGCGCAGCCCGTCGAGCCGCCCCGACCCGCGGTAGCTCTCCTCGCCGTGGTCGGGCGTGGGCGTCATCTCACCGGTCAGCCCGGGCGGCTCCTGCTGCTGGGCGGGGAACGACTTCTGGTCGTCGGTCATGCGGACCTCCTCCGTCGTGCGGTGTACGTCTGGCACGACCCCAGAGCACGGGGTCAGGTCAGGTCGGTCAGGTCGATCAGGTCAGGCGGCACGACGGCGCGCGAGCTGCGCCTCGTGCACGTGCGGACGCTTCGCGGGCTTCACCGCGGCCAGCGCCTCCTGCACGGCCTCGCGGGCGTCGGGGCCGAAGCCGTCGCCGGCCGAGAGGTGCGCCATCATCTGCGTGGCGGCCTCGCGGAGCGTCGCGCCGGACGCGCCCGCAGCCTCCGTCAGCATGCTCTCCGCCGCAGCGTCGTCCACGCCGTGCAGGGCCATGAGCACACCCTTGGCCCGCTCGATGGCGGCGGCGGAGACGAACGCGCTGTCGAGCGCGCGGCGCACGTCCCGCTGCACGGCCTCGCGCTGCACGGGCGTGACGTCGACGACGTAGCCGGCCACCTCGGGCGGGCCGTCGTCGCGGGACCGTCGCGCCTGCGCGGTGACGAGCAGGGTGCGCGTGCGGCCGTGGGCGTCGACGACGCGGCGCGCCGTCACGACGGGACCGCCGGTCGCCAGGGCGCGGGCGGCGCCGTGCACGGCACGGTCGCGGTCGTCCGGGTGCAGCCTCGCCTCGAGGGCCTCCGGGCCCGGCTCGACAGCGCCGGGCTGCTGGCCGAGCATCACGTCCACCTCGTCGGACCACCACCAGCGGCCCGTCGCCTCGGCCCGGTAGGACCCGGTGAGCAGGTGGGTGCCGACGGCGAGCGCCGAGGTGAGGTGATCGGTGTCGGCGGGAGTCGTGGTCGTCATCGTGACCTCCGAGTGGGGAGGGGCGGTGCCGCTTCCTGACGCCGGACCTTCACGCTAGCGCGCGCGACGACGAGGGGCCACCTGGGTCGCCGGGCACGTCGACGCGTGCCCGGGAGGAGGTCTCCCGGGCACGCGTCGGCGACGTCTGCGCGGTCTGTCACCCGGCGTCGAAGCGGTCCTCGCCCTCCTCGTCCGGGTCGTCCTTCGGCGCCTCGCCGGGGACGGTCTCGACGTCGGCGGACTCGCCGTCGTGCACGGCCCGCTCCCGCTCCGCCTGGTGGCGGGGGTCGTCCTCGTCGGCTCGCTCGCGGTCGGTGGGGATCTCGCTCATCGGTGCTCTCCTCAGCTCTCGGGGAACGGGGGTACGGGGTGCGCCCGCAGGGCGGTGGCCGCGGCGTGCAGGTTGTGCGCCATGAGCCGGCCGGTGCGGTGGGACCACTCGTGGCCGTGGTCGGTGTCGGGGTACTCGTCGCCGGGGCCGGGGCCCTGGTTCCAGTACGTCCATGCCTGGCCGGGGATGGTGTACCCGATGTCGGCCAGGCCGCCGCTGATCTCGGAGATGACGTGGTGCGCGCCGTCCTCGTTCCCGGTGACGACGACGCCCGCCACCCGGTTGTACGCCACCGGCGTGCCGTCCTCGGCGGTCTCGGACAGCATCGCGTCCATCCGCTCCAGCATCCGCTGGGCGAGGGACGACGGCCGGCCCACCCACGTCGGGGTGACGACCACGAGGATCTCGGCGTCGAGCAGCCGGTCGTGCACCATCGGCCACTGGTCGCTGCCGCCGAGGTCGGTCACGACCCCGGGCGGGACGTCGAGGTCGGCGAGCCGGACGTGTCCGACGTCGACCCCGCGCTCCTCCAACGCGCTGGCGACCACCTGGGCGAGCAGCTCGGTGTTGGACTTCTCGGGCGACTTCTTGAGGGTGCAGCTGACGAACAGTGCTCTCATCGATCTCTCCGCGTCGGCGGTGCGGCCCGATGCTGGACCGACCGCTGCCAACCTAACGCGCGTCGACGCTCCTCACCCGGGCGGGCGAAGGGCGGCGGCGTGCCCCGGCGAGCAGGCCGCGACAGCCCTACGGTCGAGGGTGCGGCGTCGAGACGTGGCGCCCGACGACGCCCTGAGGAGGCACGATGCCCGCCCAGCCCGCACCCTCGTCCCCTGACCTGCCGCTGCCGCACGTCGCCGCGCGGCTGGAGCAGGAGGAGCGCCTCGACCGTCTAGCCGGCCTGTACGAGCGGATCTCGAGCACCGTCGTCCCGTCGTCGGGCCCCGTGCGTGACGAGCTGCGCGGCCGGTCCGTCGGGCACCCGGTGCACAGCGTCCTCACCGACCTGCCGATCGGCCTGTGGGCCAGCGCCGTCGCGCTCGACCTCACGCGTCCGGACGGCCACGCCGACTCCGCCCGCCGTCTCGTCGGCCTGGGCCTGCTCGCCGCGCCGCCGACCGCCCTCACCGGGCTCGCGGACTTCCGGGCGCTCAGCCCCCGCGGCCGCCGGGTGGCCGCCGTGCACGCCACCTGCAACGGCGTGGGGACGCTGCTGGCGCTCGCGTCGTGGCGCGCCCGCCGCAGCGGGCGGCACGGGCTCGGCACGCTCCTCAGCCTGGTCGGCATGGGGGCGGTGGGCGCGGGCGGCTATCTCGGCGGTCACCTCGCGCAGGCGATGCGCGAGCCCCGGCACGTCCCGGGCCAGGACGAGGCGACCGACTAGCCGCGCCCTGCCCAGGACTGGCCGGGACCGGCCGCGCCTAGCTGACCCCGTCCGACGTGCCGGAGCGGAGCGTGAGCAGGTCTGCCAGCGCGCCGGCGACCAGCCGCATGTCGCCGTTGCTGCGCGCGGCGAGCTCGACGACTCGCGCGGACACCTCGCGCAGCGGCACGTTGGCGTGGTTCGACGCCTGGCGGAGCCAGCCGAACGCGCCCTCGATGTCGGTCCGGACGGCGCACATGACGATCGCCTTCGCCTGCTCGATCGTGGCCCGGTTGGCGGCGGACGCCCGGATGCTGGCCGTCGCCCGCGCGTCGGCGATGCGTGCCACCGCGGGCGTGACGTCGGTGAAGAACCCGACGAGCTCGGTCACCGCGCCCGCGTCGTCCGTGCGCCCCTCGCCCACCACCGCGAGCGTCCGCTCGTCGCCGTGGGCGTCCATGATGCGGTGCACGCTGCTGAAGGGCTCCCCCGTCACGCACGCCTGGTGCAGCACCTGGCTGACGCGGTCCCGGTCGTCGGGGTGCTTGTGCGCGAGGATCAGCTCGGTGGTCGGGACGACGTCGCCCGGCTCGAAGCCGTGGATGCGATACGTCTCGTCCGACCACCACCACCGGCCGGTGGCGAGGTCGTGCCTGTAGCGACCCACAGGGTGGCTCGCGCCGAGGGCGAGCGTGCCCTCGATATCCCCAACTGTCGTGTCGGTCATGTGGTTCCTCTCTTCGTGACGCACGTCATCCAAACCGTTCGCCCCCTGGAGATGAGCCGCCTCATGACTCCCCTCGACCGTAGCCCTCTTCGGTCCGAGGGGATAGTTGCCCGCTGTCCTTCCAGGTCACGCGCCCGCCCGCCTCGCCGCGGGAGCGCCGGGTGGCGACCATGCGAGAGCCCTGGGCACCATCGACGTGCGGCGCCCGCCTCGCGGTCGTCGCGGGCCGGACGTCCAGCAGCGCGGCGGCCGGTTCCCCCAGGAAGGACGAGCGGTGCGAGCACTCACGTGGCAGGGCAAGGAACGGGTCAGCGTCGAGGACGTTCCGGACCCGCACGTCCAGGAGCCGACCGACGCCGTCATCCGGGTCACGTCCACGGCCATCTGCGGGTCCGACCTGCACCTTTACGGCGTGCTGGGCATGTTCCTCGACGCCGGAGACGTGCTCGGGCACGAGGCGATGGGCGTCGTCGAGGAGGTGGGGGACGACGTCGGGAACCTCGCCGTCGGCGACCGCGTCGTCGTCCCCTTCGGCATCGCCTGCGGGCACTGCTGGATGTGCACGCGCGGGCTGCAGAGCCAGTGCGAGACCACGCAGGTCCACAGCCAGGACAAGGGTGCGGCGCTGTTCGGGTACACCCGCCTGTACGGGCAGGTGCCGGGCGGCCAGGCCCAGTACCTGCGTGTCCCGCAGGCGCAGTACGGGCCCGTCGTCGTCCCCGCGGACGACACCCCGGACGAACGCTGGCTGTACTTGTCCGACGTACTGCCCACCGCGTGGCAGGCCGTGGAGTACGCCGACGTGCCCGACGGCGGCAGCGTCGTCGTGCTCGGGCTCGGGCCGATCGGCCAGATGGCGGCCCGCATCGCCCGGCACCGCGGGGCGGGCACGGTCATCGGCCTCGACCCCGTCCCCGAGCGCCGGCTCATGGCCCAGCGGCACGACATCATCGCCTTCGACCCCACGGCGTCGGACACGCGCGACGCCGTGCGCGAGCTGACCGACGGTCGCGGGGCCGACGCCGTGATCGACGCCGTCGGCATGGAGGCGCACGGCTCGCCCCTGGCGCACACCACGCAGAAGCTGGTGGGACTGCTCCCCGACGCGGTCGCGGCGCCCCTGACCGAGAAGGGCGGGGCGGACCGGCTCGCCGCGCTCCTCGCCGCGTTCGCGCTCGTGCGCCGCGGCGGCACCGTCTCCCTCTCGGGGGTCTACGGCGGGGCGAAGGACCCGCTGCCGATGATGCAGCTCTTCGACAAGCAGCTCACCCTGCGCATGGGCCAGGCGAACGTGCGGCGCTGGACGGACGACCTGCTCCCCCTGGCGCAGGACCCGCGCGACCCGCTGGGCGTGCTGGACCTGCGCACGCACCGCATGTCGCTCGAGGACGCCCCCGAGGCGTACCGCACGTTCCAGCGCAAGGAGGACGGCTGCATCAAGGTGGTCCTCGACCCCTGGGCCGCCCAGGCGTAACGGGTCAGCAGCCGCTCAGTCCGTCGTGCGGAACGCGCGCCGGCGCGCGTGCTCGTGGAGCCGGTCCAGGGTCGCGAGCTGGTCCTCGGCCAGGACGCCGAGCTCGTGGAACTGGGCCGGGTCGAGGCCGAGCTCCGCGGCGTGCTCCTCCAGGGTCCGCCAGCCGCCGATCTTGCCGACGACGGCGGAGCGCATCAGCTCCGTCTCCAGCACGACGGACATCGGCGACCGGGAGACCACCCGCCCGTTGAGCTTGAGCCGCCCGAACCGCTCGCCCACGGCCGCGACGAGCTGCCGGTACGGGCGGCGGGGCAGGCCGAGGCCCCGCATCAGCCGGCGGTAGAGCTCCCGCTCGCCGCGGATCTGCTCCGCGACCTCGGCCAGCTCGGGGTGCAGCGGCAGGTCCTGGTAGTCGGCGACCATGCGCTCGATGCGGCCGAGCCCCGCGGTGGCCCCGGACAGGTGGTCGGAGAGGTACAGGCCCAGCAGGTAGCGGTCCACGCCCGGCGGGACGGCGGCCTGCTCCGCCCCGCGCGGTGCGGGCGAGAGCACGGGCGGTCGCGTCGGGGACGGGCGCATCGGCGCCGAGCCGACCCCGTCACCCTCGGACATGCCGCGCACGACGTCGAGCAGCGCCTGCGCCGCGGTGCGGCGCGCCGCCCAGCCCAGCTCGGCCTCGACGCGACCGGTGTCCATCAGCGGGGCGCCCATCGCCATGTCCACCCACCCGGGGTCGGCCGCGACCAGGCGCGCCTGGTACGCGAGCGCCACCGCCGCGCGGACGGCGAGGGGCGGCACCTCCACCAGCCGTCCGTGGTCGACGAGCCGCGCGAGGTCCTCGCCGCGCAGCACGTCCGGCGCCGCCACGTTGAACGCACCGCCCGCGCGGCGCAGCAGCACGCGGACGTACGCGTCGGCGGCGTCGTCGGCGTGCACCGCCTGCAGGCGCAGCCCGGCGGGCAGCGGGAGCAGCGGCGGCCGGCCGTACCGCAGCAGCCGCACCGGCAGCAGCCGGCCCACGAAGTACCGGGTCACCTCCGCCCCGGCGTCCTCCTGGAACACCAGCGCGGTGCGGAGCCGGGCGACCACGACCTCCGGGTGGTCGCGTTCGAGCTCGTCGAGCACGTCCTCCTGGGCGGCCTTGTCCACGCTGTAGTGCGACGTGGGCATCCCGTCGGCGGGCCAGTCCTCGGCGCGGGGGACGTCGTCGTCGACCGGCGCGTACGCCCCGACGGAGGACGCGACGACGAGGTGCCCCACTCCCGCGGCGACGACGGCGCGGGCGACGCGCCGTGTGCCCTCGACGTTGACGGTGCGCAGCAGGGTGCGGTCGCGGTTGGGCTGGACCAGCCAGGCGAGGTGCACGACGGCGTCGGCGTCCCGGAACAGGTCGGTGAGCCGCTCGACGACCTCCGCCTCGTCGCCCGCGAGGTCCGCCGCCGCCCACTCGGCGTCCCGGTACGGCTCCGCGTTGCGGTCCGGCAGCCGTCGGGCGACGCCCAGCACCGACGTCACCTCCGACTCGGCCACCAGGGCGCGCAGCAGCGCCGTCCCGACGTTCCCGGTCTGTCCCACCACGACGACTCGCATGCCCCTCACCGTGGCACCGGCCGCGGATGCCCGCAGGCGGGCCGCGTCAGTCGAGCGCCGGTGGCCGCTCGGTATAGCCCGGGGCGAGGCGCACGTACCGCGCCGCGTCATCGTCGCCCGCCGACGCGATCTCGGCCGTGGCGACGTCCTCCCAGCCCACCAGGAACGTCCCGCGGTGGCGCCGCCGCACGAGCTGCGGGATCGGCCACGGCGACCGCACGTCCTTGCGCTCGTAGCCGTGGAAGGAACCAGCGCCGCGGGGGCCCACGAGCAGCCCCACCAGGCGGGCGCGGCCGACGGCGTCGCGGCGCGCCCGCGCGCTCAGGGGCGGCTCGTGCTCGGCCTCCTCCCGGTCCTCCCCCTGGCCGGGACCGCCCTCGGGCTCGTCGACCACCTCGAGCGCCAGGCGCACGTCGACGACGACGCCGAGCACGGCGCCGTCGGGCCCGAGCACCCGCACGTCGAGGAGGTCGCCGACGTTCATCCCTCGGCCTCCGGGTCGTGCCGGCCACCCGGGATGCGGCCGATCAGGCGGTCCCGCAGCCAGTGCTCCACCCAGTCGGCGTCGAGCCGGTCCGAGGACACCGTGAGCTCGACCGCGGTGCCGACGTGCCCGACGTCGTCCCAGGCGATGCGCGGCAGCCGCGACGCCGGGACGCGCCCGCCGAAGAGCCGCGCCGCGAGCGCGGAGCCGACCAGGATCGCGGCCACGTGCGCCTCCTGGCCCGCCTCGACCGGGCCGCCGTCCGGGCCGGCCAGCTCCAGGTCGTCCACCGTGAGGACGGGCTCGCCGTCGTCGTCCAGCACCTGGCGGCTGAGCAGGTGCAGGCGGGCGTCCACGAGGCGTTCGGTCATGGCCCCGCTCCCGTCGCGATCATCAGGGGGATCGCCGCGACGGCCGCGACGACCACGATCACCAGGTACACCGTGCCCAGCGCATTCGTGACGCGCCCGTTGACGTGCTCGCCCATGTACTCCGGGTCGTTGGCGACGACGAGGATCGGCACGTACGTCAGGGGCAGCGCGACGGCGGAGAAGACCACGGACATCTCGGTCACCGCCACCGGGTCCACGCTCGTCATGAGGATCCCGACGGCCATCAGCAGCGCCACGATCATCGTGAGGTGGAAGCGCGCGGCCCGGGCGGGGCGGCGGAACTTGCCCCACGACCACCCGAGGTACTGGGCCAGCGAGTACCCGCTGGAGAGGGCGGTCTCGAGCGCGGCACCGAAGGTGGCGGCCACGATCCCGACGATGACGATCGCGAGCAGCAGCACCCCGCCGGCCTGCGCCACGGGCAGCACGATCTGCGACAGCGTGGACACCTCGATGCCGGCGGGCAGCAGCACGACGGCCGCGCAGCCGGCGATCGCGAGCGACAGGAGGCCACCGAGCGGGAACCCGATCAGCACGTTGGTGCGGTTGGTCGACAGGTCCTTCGCCGTCCACCGCTCCTCGATCGCGCCGGAGGAGAAGAAGAACACCTCGTACGGCGTCATCGCGGCGCCGAACAGCGCCACCGCGTAGTACCAGTACGACGCCGGCGACTCGGTCCCCGGCGGCGACGGCGGCACCGCCTGGCGCAGCAGCTCGCCCCAGTCCGGGCCGAGCAGGAACAGCGCGACGGCGAACCCGACGAGGAGCAGGCCCAGCAGGCCCGCGACGTTCTCCAGGATCTGGAACTTCACGCGCCACAGCACGAGCCACACCGCGAGCGCCGCGACCGGGATCCACAGCCGGGGCTCGACGCTGCTCGCCAGGCTCAGCGCGAGCGCGATGCCCCCGACCTCCGCGGTCAGCGTCAGCAGGTTGATCGCGAACGACGCGACGAGGTTCGCGCCGGCGGCGCGCGGTCCGAGGCGCTCGCGCACGATCTCGAACGTCGCGCGCCCGCTCACGGCCGCCACCCGGCCGGCCATGCTCGCGAACAGGCAGATGCCGACGATGCCGAGCAGCACGACCCACGCGAGCGACATGCCGAACCGGGACCCGACGACGGCGTTGGTGACGAGGTCACCGATGTCGACGAACCCGCCGATGGCGGTGAGGATGCCGAGGGCGGCGGCGAGCAGCTTGTTCATGGTCCGCCCGCCTCGGCCAGGACGGCGTCCGTCTTGTCGGTGGCGGCCGCGAGGTCGGCCTGCAGCTCGTCGGCCGACGTCGGCACGTCCTGCGCGCCCGCAAGGTTCCCGCCGGACCGGGCCGCCACCCAGGCGCGCGCCGCGACGAGGGCGTCCGACACGTCACCCATGGCCTTCAGGCCCGCCGTCCGGTGGTCCGAGGACGCCGTGTCGGGCGGCACGAGGGTGGTGAGCGCGGACTCGGCGTCGTCGAGGACGCGCAGCTGGTCCAGCAGGGCCGTGTCGGCGATCGGCCCGGTGATCCGTCCCTGGTCGAGCAGGCTGACGGTGAGGCTGGCCGTCTCGCCGACGGAGCCCGCCTGGGCGAGCGCGTCGGCGACGGCCGCCGTCGCCTGACCCGGTTCCTGCCGGCTCGCGACGCATCCCGCGCACGACGCGGCGACGAGGATCGCGGCGACGGCGACCGCTGTCCCGCGCGCGCCCGTCCGTCGTCCTGTCACGTGCCGATGTTGACCACGGGACGGCGTGTTCGCACGTCGGAGGCGCGCGCGCCTCTCAGCGGGCCTTCACGGCTCGCAGCGCATTCCCAGTTCTCCCCCAGTGGACGCCGGAGGCGGCGGTGTCCACTGGGTGACGTCCCCACCAACGGACCGGGAACGGTCCATCCACGACCCCGGAGCCCCCATGCCCCCCGTCGCCCTGTACGCCGTCGACCTCGTCGCCGTCGCGATCCTGACGTTCGCGCTCTACTTCCCCCGGCACCGCCGCCGCGACCTCGTGGTCGCCTACCTCGGTGTCAACGTCGGCGTCCTGGCCGTCTCGGCCGTGCTGTCGTCGAGCACCATCGCCGCCGGCCTCGGCCTGGGGCTGTTCGGCGTGCTGTCGATCATCCGGCTGCGTTCCGACGAGCTGTCGCAGCGCGAGGTCGCGTACTACTTCGCGGCGCTCGCGCTGGGCCTGCTCGGCGGCATGGGCACGTCGACCGGGTGGCTCGGCCTCGCCGGGTCCGCCCTGATCCTGGTGGTGATGGCCGTGGCCGACCATCCCCGCCTGCTGGCCCGGCACGCCGCCCAGACGATCGTGCTCGACCGCGCCGTCGTCGACCGCGACGAGCTCACCGCGCACCTGGAGGCCCTGCTGGGCGCCCGCGTGCACTCCGTGAGCGTGCAGTCGATCGACCTCGCGAACGACACGACGCGCGTCGAGGTCCGCTACGAGCTGCCCCGCCCCGGTGCCCGGCAGGTCGCGCCCACCGGCGCGCACGACCACCTGACGGTGACCCGATGACGGCGGCGGCCGTGGGCGCGACGGCGCAGGACGTCGTCACCCGCGGGCTGGCCGGTGCCCGTCCGGTCACGCTGGAGGAGGTCGACGCGACCGCCGCGCTCCAGACCCGGGTGGACCGCAAGTACGTGCTCACCCCCGCGGAGGTCGCGGCCCTGCTGGCGGCGCTCGCCGCGCAGGCCGAGCCCCGCGTGCTGGAGATCGGCGGCGACCGCGCCTTCACGTACGCCTCCACCTACTACGACACCGCCGACCTGCTCACGTTCCGACAGGCCGCGCGCCGCCGGCGCCGCCGGTTCAAGGTGCGCACCCGCACCTACGTCGACACCGGCAACACGACGTTCCTCGAGGTCAAGACGCGCGCCGCGCGCGGCGTCACCGTCAAGGAACGTTGCCCGTGGGAGCTGTCCGCCCCGCTCGGGGGCGCCGGCCTGGAGTTCGTCGACGACCGGCTCGCCGCCGCCCGCCTCGACGCACCGCCGTCGGCCGACCTCGTCCCCGTGCTCCGCTCGGTGTACCGGCGCACCACGGTGCTGCTGCCCGACGCCCGCATGACCCTCGACTCCGGGCTGCGCTGGCGGCTCGCCGGCCCCGACACCGGCCCTGAGACTCTGCACGGCGACCGCACGGCCGACGTCGGCGACCTCGTGGTCGTGGAGACCAAGGCCGGCACCGCGCCGTCGTCCGCCGACCGCGCCCTGTGGCGTGCCGGCCACCGCCCCGACCGCATCTCCAAGTACGCGACCGGGCTCGCCACCCTGCGACCCGACCTGCCCGACCATCCCTGGCGCCGCCTGCGGCGCGAGCGGCTGGGCGTCGTCTGACCTCCCTGCACCCTGTCCCCTGAGAGGACCCACCATGCGCATCCCCCGCCCCCGCACGCTCTGGACCCGGACCCTGGCCGCCGCGGCCGCCGGCACCCTCGCCGTCGGCGCGCTCGCCGCCTGCGACGCCGGCTCCGCCACCTCTGCCGCGACGGAGGACGCCGGCACGACCGCCGCCGAGATCTCCGCGACGGACAACTCCGGCCGGTCCGCGCAGGACGTCCTCGCCGCGAACCTGTCGTCCGACGACACCGCGGCCCTGGCCGACGCGACCTGGGACACGGCCGACGAGGTCGCGGTCTCCCTCGACGGCGACACCGCCTCCGCCTCCGGGGACGGGGTCACCGTCGACGGCTCGACCGTCACGATCACGCAGCCCGGCACGTACCGGGTCTCCGGCACGCTCGACGACGGCCAGGTCGTGGTCGACTCGTCCGCCGACGGGGTGGTGCGCCTCGTGCTCGACGGCGCGGACGTCACCAGCTCCACCGGTGCCGCCGTCGACGTCCAGGACGCCGACCAGGTGTCCGTGGTCCTCGCCGACGGCTCCACCAACCGCCTCGAGGACGCGCAGGAGTACGCGGACACGACGTCCGACAACGCGGCCAACGCCGCCCTGTACTCGACAGCGGACCTGGCGATCTCCGGCACCGGTGCGCTCGAGGTGGTCGGCAACGCGAACGACGGCATCACCGGCAAGGACGGCCTCGTCATCGCGGGCGGGAACATCTCCGTCACCGCCGCGGACGACGCGGTCCGCGGCAAGGACTACCTCGTCGTGTCGGGCGGCACGGTCGACGTCCAGGCCGGCGGCGACGGGCTCAAGTCCGACGCCGACGACGACGCGACGGCCGGGTACGTCGCCCTCACCGGCGGCGACGTGACCGTCGACGCCGCGTCCGACGGCGTGCAGGGCTTCACCGACGTCGCCATCACCGGCGGCACCCTCACCGTGACCCGTTCCGAGGAGGGCATCGAGGCCGCGACCATCGCCGTCTCCGGCGGCGACACCGACATCACGTCCACCGACGACGGGCTCAACGCGACCGTGAAGGAGGCGGAGGACTCGACGTCCGACACGACCGATGACACGGCGACCGACGACCAGCAGGCCCCGCCGCAGGCGCCGGCGGACGGACAGGCGCCTGCGGACGGGGGCCAGCCGCCCGCGGACGGCGAGATGCCGCAGGGCGGGGGCGGCGGCATGGACGCGGTGCAGGAGGGCGCGTCGCTCACGATCACGGACGGCACGCTGCACGTGGACGCCGAGGGAGACGGGCTGGACTCCAACGGCGTGGCGGCGATCAGCGGCGGCGACGTCGTCGTCGAGGGCCCGACGAACGGCGGCAACGGCGCGCTCGACTCCGCCGGCGGTCTCACCGCCACGGGCGGCACGCTGCTCGCCGTCGGCTCGTCGGGCATGGCCGAGGCGCCCGAGACGGACTCGACGCAGGGCTGGGTGGCGCTGACCGCCGACTCGACCCTGGAGGCCGGCACCGAGGTGGCGGTCGTGGACGCCGACGGCGCGCAGGTCGCCACGATCACGCTCACCAAGAGCGCCCAGTCCGTCGTCTACAGCGGCCCGGAGATCACCGACGGCGCCACGTACACCCTCACCGCCGACGGCACCGAGGTCGGCACCGCCACCGCCGGCGACGCCCCCGCCGGCGGCATGGGCGGCATGGGCGGCGCGGGCGGCGGCCAGCCGGGCCAGGGCAACCAGACCGACCAGTCGTCGTCGAGCACCACCACGAGCTGACCGCGAGGTAGTCCAGCACCAGCCGAGGTAGTTCCGAACATGCCGAGGTAGTTCACAACGTGCCGAGGTAGTGGACCAGTCCACTACCTCGGCACGTTCGCCACTACCTCACGGAGCCGAGGACTACCTCGCGAGGCCCGCAACTACCTCGCGGGCCCCGCAACTACTTCGCGGGCCCCGCAACTACCTCGCGAAGCCCGCAACTACCTCGCGGAGCTGGGAACTACCTCGGCAGGTGGGGTGGCGCGCGTGGGCCGGCGCTCCGCGTCGTACGCTCGAAGGCGTGCAACCCGTTCCCCGGCCGCTCGCCCCGACGTACCAGGACCGGCGCTGGGAGCTCCCGCCGGACGCGGTGGTGCACCACGGCACGGTGGACGACGCGGTCCGGCTGCTCCACGGCCGCACGATCACGGCGCTGACGGGCGCGGGCGTCTCCACGGACTCCGGCATCCCGGACTACCGCAGCCCTGACTCGCCGAAGCGCGCGCCGATGACGTACCAGCAGTTCGTCGCCGACGAGGCGTTCCGCCGTCACTACTGGGCCCGCAACCACGTGGGCTGGCAGGTGGTGCACCGGACGGAACCGAACGCCGGGCACCGCGCGCTCGCCACGCTGGAGGGCCGGGGCGTGGTGCGCGGCGTCATCACGCAGAACGTGGACCTGCTGCACGAGGACGCGGGCTCCCGGCACGTCATCGACCTGCACGGCCGCTACGACCGCGTGATCTGCCTGCAGTGCGGGCGCGTCATCAGCCGTGCGCACCTGGCGGAGCGGCTGGACGCGCTCAACCCGGGCTTCGTCGAGTCGGTGCTCGCCGACGGCGCGACGGTGGCGGACATCGAGACCGCCCCGGACGCGGACGCCGTCATCGAGCAGACCAGCCACTTCGTGCCCGCCGCGTGCGAGTTCTGCGGCGGGGTGCTCAAGCCGGAGATCGTGTACTTCGGGGAGAACGTGCCGCGGGAACGGGTGGAGCGCGCCTACGCGCTGGTGGACGACGCCGACGCGCTCCTGGTGGCGGGCACGTCGCTCACCGTGATGAGCGGGCTGCGGTTCGTGCGGCACGCGGCCAAGGCGGGCAAGCCGGTCGTCATCGTCAACCGCGGCGAGACGCGCGGCGACCCGCTGGCCACGCTCAAGGTGGACGACGGCGTCACCGAGACGCTCGTCACGCTGGCCGAGCACCTCTGACGGTTGGGCGAGGGAGGCATCGTGCTGGACGCGGTCGTGGTCGGGTCGGGCCCCAACGGGCTCGCGGCCGCCGTCACGCTCGCTCGCGCCGGGCTGTCCGTGACGGTGCTGGAGGCGAACGCGACGGTCGGCGGCGGCGCCCGCACCCTCGCACCCGGGGACGACGGCGACCTGCTCGCCGGCCTGCCGGAGGGCGTCGTGCACGACGCGTGCTCCGCCTGCCACCCGATGGCCTGGGCGTCGCCCTTCTTCCGCGCCTTCGACCTCGCCGCGCACGGCGTCGAGCTGCTCACGCCGGAGGTGTCGTACGCCCAGCCGCTGCCGGACGGCCCGGCGGGGGTCGCCTACCGCGACCTCGACCGCACGGTCGACCGTCTCGGCACGGACGGACCCGCGTGGCGCGCGCTGATGGGTCCGCTCGCCGCGCAGTGGGAGGCCGTCGTCGCCCTCGCGATGGGCGACCACCGGTCGGTGCCGCCCGGGGTGCTCGACGCCGCCGACCCGGCGCGTGCCGTCCTCGCCGCCGCCCGGTTCGGCCTCGGGCTGGCCGAGCAGGGCACGTACGCCTGGGACGCGCGGTTCACCCAGGAGGCGGCCCCGGCCCTGCTCACCGGCATCGCCGCGCACACGATCGTGCCGCTGCCGTCCCTCTCCGGCGCGGGCACGTCGCTGCTGCTGGGGGCGCTGGCGCACGCGACGCCGCGCCGCCCGGGTGCAGGGTCGGGTGCAGGGTCACAGGCGGGCTCCGCCGAGCTCGCGTTCGACGGCGGGTGGGCGATCCCGCGCGGCGGGTCGGGCGCGATCACGGCCGCTCTCGTCGCGGACCTGGAGGCGCACGGCGGCACGGTCGTGACGGGCCACCGGGTGCGCACCCCGGCCGACGTGCCCGCGGCGCGCGTCGTGCTGTTCGACACCTCGCCCCGCACGCTGCTCGACGTCGTCGGCGCCGCGGTCCCCCCGGGCCTGCGCCGCGCGCTCGAGGCCTACCGGTACGGCAACGCCGCCGCCAAGGTCGACTTCGTGCTCTCGGGGCCGGTCCCGTGGGCCGACCCGGAGGTGGGTCGCGCGGGCACGGTGCACGTGGGCGGCACGCGCGCCGAGCTGGCCGAGGCGGAGGGCGAGGTCGCGGCGGGGCGGCACGCCGCCCGGCCGGTATGCCTGGTCAGCGACCCGACCGTCGTCGACGCCTCCCGGCGCGTGTCCACGTCCGGCGGCGAGCTGCGCCCCCTGTGGACGTACACGCACGTGCCCGCAGGCTCCGACGTGGACGTCACCGAGACCGTCACCGCGCAGATCGAACGGTTCGCCCCCGGCTTCCGCGACGTCGTCGTCGCGTCCCGGGGTGTCCCCGCCGCCGAGATGGCGGCCCACAACGCGAACTACGTGGGCGGCGACATCTCCGCCGGCGCCGCCACGATGTGGCAGATGGTCGCGCGCCCCGCCCTGCGCGCGGAACCGTACCGGGTCGCCGGCGGCGTCTACCTCTGCTCGGCGTCCGCCCCGCCCGGCCCAGGCGTGCACGGGATGGGCGGCTGGCACGCCGCTCGCCGCGCGCTGCGCGACGTCTTCGGCATCCGGGTCACCGCGCTGTGACGACCGTCAGCCCGCGGCCCAGCGGGTGCTGCGCTCGCGCAGGTCGGTGACGCCGACCCGACCCGTGGGCGAGAGTGTCGCCACGCGTCCCCGCGGGCCGAGCCCCGACCGGTAGCGCTCGGCGAGCGCGGCCTCCGCGTCGGCGTCGCCGCCGTCGGCGGCCACGAGCAGCGCGGCGAGGGCGTCGGTGAGGGTGTCCCACGCGTCGTCCGACAGCGGCACCGCGGGCACGTACCCGGGCGGCGAGGCGGCGGCGAGCGCCGTCAGGCCCGGGTGGTCGGGCAGCGCGCCCCAGAGGTCCCACAGCAGCACCTCCTCGCGCATCCGGTGGGCGAGCTCGAGCAGCACGTAGCCGCGCACGAAGTCCTTGCCGCCCAGCTCGGGCAGCTCCGGGGCGACGCCGTACGACGCCGGGTCGACGTCGCCGGCGCGGATGGCGCGCCACACCTCGGCGGCGGTGGGGAACGGTGACGACGGGCCGGTCGGCATGTCGTGCACGTCGAAGCCCCAGGACCCGTCCGGCGTGAGCTCCGGGTCCCAGCGCACCCAGCGTCCCCCGCCGTCGTCGGTGGCCTCCCAGTGCTCGACGACCACGTGGTCGTGGAAGAACGGCGGGTTGAAGTACCCGGCGAAGCCGATGCGCGAGCGTGCCGGCACGCCGTGCCGGCGCAGCACGCCGAGCGAGAACAGCGTGTGGTCGCGGCAGCACCCGGCGACGAGCTCTCCCGGCTCGCGGCCCTGCGTCAGGGGTCCGGGGCGGCGCTCGACGGCGGCGTCGAGCGTCGACTCCAGCCACCGGCGGTCGATGTCGGCGCGCTGGTCGTCGCGCAGCGGCACCCCGTCGGCGCGGTAGTGCACGATCGTCGCGCACGCGGCCCGTCCGACGTCGGCCGGCACGGGCGGCACGGCGGCGAGCAGGTCGCCGTGCGGGCCGGGGTCGGAGTAAGGGCTCTGCCGGGCGTAGTCGGCGAGGGTGGGGGCAGCGGTGTCCATCCTGGTATGACCTCCGTCGGCGGCGAGAGTCGTCGCCGTCAGCGGCGGGACTCGAAGAAGTCTCGCAGGATCCGCCCGCACTCCTCCTCGCGCACGCCGCCGACGACCTCGACGGCGTGGTTGGCGCGCTGGTCGCGCACCAGGTCCCAGACGGACCCGGTGGCGCCGGCCTTCGGGTCCCACGCGCCGAGCACGAGGCGGCGCACCCGCGCCGCGACGAGCGCCCCGGCGCACATCACGCACGGCTCCAGCGTGACGACGAGGGTGCAGCCCTCCAGCCGCCACTCGCCGCGGGTCGCCGCCGCCTGCCGCAGCGCGAGCACCTCGGCGTGCGCCGTCGGGTCGCCGGTCTCCTCGCGGCGGTTGCGCCCGAGCCCGACGAGCCGACCGTCCGCGTCGAGGACCAGCGCCCCGACGGGGACGTCGTCGCTGGCGAGCGCGTGCGACGCCTCGTGCAGCGCCAGGCCCATGAGCGCGTCCCACACGGCGCGCCGACCGCTGACCGTCTGCGGGGGGAACTCGCCGTCGGCCCAGGGCAGCGCGAGACCGCGCGGCCCGCGCCCAGCGCCGTCGTCGGCCATGTCCCTCCCCCGTTGTCAGACCCACGCCAGCGTATAGAGCGACGTGGGTCTGACAACTCCCGGTACCGTGGGGCCCATGCGCCTGCACGTCGCCGACCACCCGCTGGTGGACCACAAGCTCACCGTCCTGCGTGACGAGAACACCCCGTCGGCGACGTTCCGTCTCCTCGTCGACGAGCTCGTGACCCTGCTCGCCTACGAGGCGACGCGCCACGTGCGCACCGAACCCAAGGAGATCCGCACCCCGGTCACCACGACGACAGGCGTGCGCCTCAGCGACCCGAGCCCCATCGTCGTGCCGATCCTGCGCGCAGGGCTCGGGATGCTCGAGGGCATGACGCGCATGATCCCGACGGCGGAGGTCGGCTTCCTCGGCCTGCAGCGCGACGAGTCCACCTACGAGGCCGTCACCTACGCGAACCGCCTGCCCGACGACCTCACCGACCGGCAGGTCTTCCTGCTCGACCCGATGCTCGCCACCGGGGGCACGCTGGTCGCGGCGATCGACTACGTGCTGGAGCGCGGGGCGCGCGACGTCACCGCCGTCTGCCTGCTGGCCACGCCCGAGGGCCTCCAGGTGCTCGAGAACGCCGTCGGCTCGCGCGTCGACGTGCAGATCGTGGTGGCCGCGGTGGACGAGCGCCTCAACGAGCAGAAGTACATCGTGCCTGGCCTCGGCGACGCCGGGGACCGGCTGTACGGCATCGTCTGACCGGTTCGGAAGATCAGGACCGGGCGGTCAGGATCTGATCAGGCGGTCAGGATCAGGCGGGCCCGCTCAGCGGTACTCGCAGTCCCCGATCCGCTCCCACCTGGCGTGGTACCCGCTGCTGCCGGCCCAGCGCCCGGCAGCCTGGTTCCCCTGGGAGTCCTGGCCGTTGCCGTTCCCGTTGCCGTTCCCGTTGCCGTTCGCGCCGTTGCCCTGGTTCCCCTTGCTGCCGGTGTCGGCAGCGGCCGCGTCGCCGGCACCCTGGCTACTCTCTCCGCTGTTGGCCTGCGCGCCCACGTAGCGGTAGTTGCCACCGCGCCAGGACGCGACGTCGCCCACCTCGTGACCGGTGCCCCAGCGGTGCGGTGCGGCGCACCAGCCCGAGGTGCCGGTGAACGGGTCGACGACGAGGTCGGAGGACCAGTCGCCGGAGCTCACGGTGAACGTCGCCCCGCGGGGGCCGTCGACGGTCCCGGCTTCCGCGCGCACGCTCTGCCGGGCGGGCACCGTCGTCGTCACGCGGGCTCCGTTGGTGCCTTCCACGACGAAGTCCTGCGGGACGGACGAGCCCGTGTTGTCGAGCACGACGGAGACGGAGCGGGTCGACGCCGACCGCCAGCCGTTCTTCGTGACCTGGACGTCGCCCGGCTCCTGCCGGGCCTGCGGGGCGACGACGACGCACGACACGGCGTCGTAGGCGACGGTCCGCTCGACGACGAGGTCACGTTCCTCGACGGTCCGCGTCAGCCGCACGGTCGCCGATCCGGCGTCGGCGTTCAGGCCCCCGACGGACGTGGTGAGCGTGGCGGCCGACCCCGCAGGGACGCGCGACGGGTCGCCGTCCCCGAGCCGCGCCCTCCACCCGACCGCTCCCCGGTTGCGCACGGCCACGGCGACCTGCGCCTGGTCGTCGACGCACTGGGTCGCGACGCTCAGGTCGACCGCGTCGTCGGGCCACGTCGCGGTGGCGCAGCTCTCGAACGCCGGCACGTCCACGCTGGTCAGGCCGCGGCCGTCGGCGGTCACCGCGACCTTCTTCGTGTTCCACGGGACCGACACCTGGAGCTGGCCCTTCGCGCCGGCCGCGAGGACGGCCGCGCGGCCCTCCCCGGTGCCTTCCGACGCGGCGAACCGCACCGGGAACGTGGACCCCGAGTTGTCCACGGGGATGGTCACCGTGCGCCACGAGGTGTCGGCCGAGGAGTCGAACCGGCACTCGGCCGCGGTGAGCGCCGCGGGACCGCCCACGGCCGGGGCGAGCGACGCCGCCTCGTACCGCTTGACCGGCGCCACGGCGGGCACCACGCCCTGCGCGGGCTCGTCGCCGTCGGAGTCCGCCACCCAGCGGTACAGCTGGAACTCGGCGGTGCCCGCGTCGAGCGCCGTGCGGTCGGTCGGCACGACGAACGTCGCGGTCTCCCCCGGCGCGAGGCGCTTCTGCTCGGTGACCCCGCCGGCGGCGGACATGCCCGCCCGCATCGGCTCGTCGCTGATGTTGGTCAGCGTGCCGCGCACCTGCATGCGGCCGTCGTCGTCCGTGACCACGGCGGTGCTCGAGACGTCCCAGCGCGGGTCGTAGCAGTCGACGGCCTGGTGCGGGCCGCCCGGCACGGTGGTGCGGTAGGTCTGGCCGCCCAGCGTGGTGGACACGGCCCACGACGCCGCACCCGACGGCACGCGCAGCCCGTCCGGCACGTCCGCGGTGACCGACTCTCCCGGCGCGAGCTCCCTGGACGTCGGGCCGGAGCTCCCTGCCGCGTCGAGCCGCACGGTCACCACCTGGTCCGTGAGGTTGACGTACGTACCGCGGACCGCGGCGTTCGCCATGCCCACGCCGCCGGACGCGAGGCAGAGCGCCTGGACGGACCGTGCCCCGCCGGCGGCCCCCGCCCACGGCTGGGCCACCGTGACGGCGGCAGCCCCGGACAACGTGTGGGTCGAACCCGGCAGCTGGGGCGCGGCGGCGACCGTCACCGCTCCCGGCGTGGCAGTCCCGTCCGCGATGACGCGCAGCCGCACCGACCGCTGCTCGCCCGGTCCCAGTGGCGCGGCGTCCGCGGCGGCGACGCAGGTCCAGACCGTGCCGTCCGCCGTCGTCCCGTCCGTCGGGGGCAGGCACGTCAGGTCGCCGTCGGAGGCGACGGGCCGCAGGCCCGGCGGCACGGTCAGCGCGACGGACCAGCCGACGGCCGCCTGGTCGCCCGTGTTCCGCACCGAGACCGGCACCCAGGCGGAGCCAGGGTTCGACACGGGGACGACGTCGCCCGTGGATGCCGTGAGCTCGGCGCCGTAGGGCAGCACGGTGGTGGGCGGCAGCGTGAGCGCCTCGGGCGCGACGCCGGCGGCCCACACCGACCCGCCGATCACGTAGGCCCCGCCCGCGCTCGCGCGCACCGGCAGCGACCCGGTGACGGACCCGCCCGCCGGGATCGTGCCGAGCGTGCAGCGCGCCGTGCGGCCGGTCGCGTCGGTGGGGTTGCAGGCCAGGGCGTCGGCGGCGATCGTCCCGACCGTGGTCGCCCCGACGGACGCGACGGGCAGCGCCAGGTCGACCCCGGCGGGCAGCGCGACCTCGACCACCGCCTCGTCGGCGTCGGCGCCGCCCGTGTTCGCGACCGTGAGGACCAGGGGCTGGCTGGTGCGCGGCTGGAGCGGCGTGGCCGCCGCAGAGACGGCGAGGTCGGCGACCGGCGGGAACGGCGTGGTGGGGAGCAGGTTCACGGGGTTCGTCGGGTCCGTGCTGGGGTCGTCGGCGTCGCCCGGCTCGTCCGTCCTGACCTCGCCGGGCTCGACCGCGACGTCCGTCGTGTCGCCGGGCGCGGCCCACGGCCGCCCCTCGACCGTCACCGGGGCGGTCGGGGCCGCCGCCGGGGGCTCGTGGCTGGTGCCGATCGCGTTGAGGACGGTCACGACGCCGACCGTCGCGACGGCGACGGCGCTCGCCGCGGCCGCCACCCCCGCCGTCGTGCCCATGACGGCGCCCGCGGCCGCCGCGGTGCCCGCCGTGGCCGCGGTGGCCGCCGACCCGGTGGCGACGCTCGCCGTGGCCGCGCCGGCCAGGGACGCCGCGCCACCCGTGGCACCGCTGGCGGCGGCCGCCGTCGAGCCTGCCGCCGCCCCGGTCGAGATGCTCGCCGCGCCGCCGGCGCCCGTGGCGCCGACGGTCGTCCCCGTGACGCTGCCGGTGACCGTGCCGACGGACGTCGCCCCGGCAGCCGCGCCGCTGCCGGCCGCCGCGCTGCCGACCGCTCCGCCCAGCGCGCCGACCGTGCCCCCGATGGGCAGCGCCCCCACGACGGCGAGGCCCGCCAGCCCGACGATGAGGGGCGCGACGACGGCGCGCATGCCGTGGGCGACGTCGCCGAGCTCGAGCACGAGCGAGCGGCACTCGCTGCACGACTCCAGGTGGGTGTCGACCTTCGCGACCTCGCGCCGCGCCAGGCCGCCGCGCACGTACGCGCCGAGCAGCGGGTTCACGGCCCGGCACCCGTCGGTGGGTGCGTGCGTGAGGTGCTCCTGCAGGTACCCGACCCGCAGTCCCTCGCGGGCGCGGTAGGCGAGGGCGGAGACGCCGTTGGGCGTCAGGCCGAGGATCGGCGCCACCTCGGCCGGCGTGCGGCCCTCGATCTCCGTGTACCAGAGCACCGCCTGCCAGCGCTCCGGGAGCGCCTGGTAGGCATTCTTCACGACGGACCGCTCGAACCCCTCGAACGTGGGGACGTCGGTGGAGTCGACGAGGCCGAGCGCGGCCTCGAACGTGCCGTCGTCGGCCGTGGGGCGGGTGCGCCGCACCCCGCGCGCGAGGTCGGCGGCGAGCCGCCGCACCACCGTCAGCAGGTAGGCGCGGAACGTGGCGTCGGGGCCGCCGCCGTGCTGCAGCACGTCGAGCACCCGGTGGAACGCCTCCGAGACGAGGTCGTCCGCGTCGGCCGCGGAGCGCACGTACTGCCTGGCCACGGCGCGGGCTGCCGGCACGTGCCGGACGTAGAGAGCACCGAACGCCTCGAGGTCGCCTCCGCGCACGTCCAGGATCAGCTCGGCGTCACTGCGTGCCGAGTCGTCCGACCCCACGTAGACGTCCGTCATGGCCGACCTCGCTCTGGCTCTCCCACGCGATGCTCCCGCGCAGACTCCCGTACTGTACGTGCGCGCAGCCGGTCGTTGAGGGGTGAACTTTCTCAAGAAAGACGCAGGATATCCGCAAGTTTCCGTGCCTCAGGCAGCGGAAAGCGCCTCCGCGACAGTTCTCGCCCGTGTCAGTGGGGCGCAACTGCGTCATGATGGCTGCCCATGGGGCTCCCATCATCATGAACCGGTCCACGAGCGGGCCCACGGACGCGCCCGAGCTCCCCTCCGAGGTGCTCGACCGTTGGCGCGCGACGAGCCTTGCCGACGTCTGGCTGCGCCCGGACGACTGGTACCACCCGGCGGTCGACGCGCTGGTCGAGGCGTTCGACGACGGCCGGTCGCCCCACGCCGCCGCCCACCGGCTGGGTGCCGCGCGCGGGCGCGCAGGCGTCGGGCTGGGCGAGACGCTGGACGACGTGGAGTGCCTCTACCGTGCCGCCCACCGCGCCCCGGACCCCGACGCGATCCGTGCGGTCGCCGTCGGCTGGGTCCGTGGACGCGACACCGAGCCGGCCCTGAGCGGGCTGCGCGACCCGGGCACCGGGCTGCCCACGCGGGCCTACCTCACGGAGCGGCTGCGGGAGACGTACGGCGCGGCCGTCGGGTCCGAGCACGACGTGCCGACCACGCACTGCCTCGTCGTCATCGACGTCGCCGTGGACGGGCTGGCGCCCTGGGACCGGGCCGCGCGGTCCGCGACCGTGGGCCGCGCCCTCGAGCAGGTCTTCGGGGAGGGCCACCCGATGGCGGCGCTGACCGACGGCGTCTTCGCGGTGCTGACCCGCCGCGACGCCAGGGTGAGCGACCTGGCGAAGACCACCCGCCGGGTGGTCGAGCGCAACGCCGCGCTCATGGGGATCGGGGACACGATGCGGCGCCCCACCCGGGTGTGGGTGGAGCGCCTGCCGACGTCGCACGCCGCGGCCGCGGAGCTGCTCACGCAGCTGACCCGCTGACCGTCACGCTGCCCCCCGCGCTGACCGCCACCTGGGTGCCGACGAGGCTCAGGGGTGCGAGTAGGTGAGGCAGTCGGCGTGGCTCTCGTCGTCCGGGCCGGGCCCGACGCGGATCGCGGCCGCCGCGCACTCGAGCTCGTGGTTGTGGACGCAGTCCCCGCGCTGGCACGCCCCCACGTGGGCGACGACCTTCTCCAGGCCGCCCTTGGCGCTCAGCGGGATGAACGTGGCGCACGACGCGTCTCCGGTGTGACCGGCGATCGTCACCGCACCGGCGTGACAGCCGTGGTCGTGGTTGTAGCCGCAGCCCTCGACGGTGCACTCGGTCACCTCGGGCATCTCCATCAGAGTGCTCATCGTGCGCTCCTCGCTGCTCGCCGTCGGCTCGCGCCGCCTTGAGCCAGGATAGGACTCACGCACGGAATATGCGATGCGAATTCGCCCTCGAATTCAGCAAGGAAAGCCTCACCTATTGCGACGGGATTTAGCGAAGAATTGCATGGCGAAAAGACGGCGGGCGGCGGCTCTCAGCCGCGTCGGGGCAGGGGGCGCCAGAGCACCAGCGCGCCTTCCGCGGCGTCCAGCTCGGACCGCTCGGCGCGCCGCACCCGCTGACCGCGGCGCACGACGACGACGTCGCCCGACGAGCCGGCGGCGAACACCCGGCCCCCGGGCTGCATCGCGAGCGCGGTGAGGCGTGCCTCGAGCTGGGCCACGTGCTCCTGCAGGTCGAGGATGCGCCGGATGCCGGCGAGGTTGATCCCCTCGACCTGCGCGAGCCGCTGGACCTCCAGCAGGCGGGACACGTCGCGCTGCGAGTACCGCCGCCCCCGGCCCGCGGTGCGGCGGGGCGTCACCAGGCCGAGCCGGTCGTACTGGCGCAGGGTCTGCGGGTGCATCCCGGCGAGCTGGGCGGCCTGGGACACGGTCAGCACCGGGGCGTCCTCGGTGACCATCGCTACCTCCCTCGCACGGTGCACGTCGCCCGGGCCGTCACTCCGCGGCGCGCTGCGCCAGCCCTGCCCGGACGTCCTCGTGGTCGCTCTCGGCGGCGAACGCCTCGAGCGCCTCCTTCGCCTTCTTGCTGAGCTTCTGCGGCACCGCGACCTGCACGGTGACGAGCAGGTCGCCCTGCGCCTTCGTCGTCCGCACGCCGCGGCCCTTGACCCGCAGCACGCGGCCGGACGGCGTGCCCGCGGGCACCTTGAGCCGCACGGTGCTGCCGTCGAGGGTGGGCACCTCGAGCGTGGTGCCGAGCGCGGCCTCCGTGAACGTGACGGGCACCGACATGCGCAGGTTGACGCCGTCGAGCGTGAACACCGGGTGCGCGGAGACGTGCACGGTGACCACGAGGTCGCCCGCCTCACCGCCGCCGGAACCCGGCCGCCCCTTGCCGCGGATGCGCAGCTTGCGGCCGTCGTTGACGCCCGCGGGGATCTTGGTCTTGACCTTGCGGCCGTCCACCGTGAACTCCACGGTGGCGCCCTCCACGGCCGTGCGGAACGGCAGCGTGGTCTCCGCCGCGACGTCCGGGCCCTTCTGCGGTGCGGTGAAGCCGGCGCGCCGGCTGCCGCCGCGGAAGCCGCCCTGGCCGCCGAGCATCGAGCTGAGGATGTCCTCGAAGCCGCCGGCGCCCCCGCCCTGCGGGTACTGCGTGTAGCGGGCGTTCGGGGCGCCTCCGCCGAACATCGACCCGAACACGTCCTCGAAGCCGTTGCCGCCGCCACCGGGGCCCGCCGCGAACCGGGCGCCGCCACCGGCCATCGCGCGCACGGCGTCGTACTGCTGACGCTGCTCGCTGTCCGAGAGGACGGCGTACGCCTCGCCGATCTCCTTGAACTTCGCCTCGGCCGACGCGTCACCCGGGTTCTGGTCCGGGTGGTACTGCCGCGCCAGCTTGCGGTACGCCTTCTTGATGGCCGCGTCGTCCGCGTCCTTGGGGACGCCGAGAGCGGAGTAGAAGTCCTTCTCGATCCAGTCCTGACCTGTCACGACGTCCTCCTTTCGTCACGGGGCGAGGTGGCGCAACCCTGCGCCGAGGGGGGGGGCCCCGCCGGAAATCTAAAAGGGGGCGGCCACCCCCCCCCGCGGGGGGCGGGGCACCCAAGATGCCGTAAGGTGAAACGG